>DATIOS010000655.1:0-4566 GCA_035472915.1 Thermoanaerobaculia bacterium | reverse complement strand
GGCGTACGTGATTCCCAAGCTTCAGGGCGGCGATGCGGGCGTCGAGGGCCGCGGAGTAATCGGCATCGCCCGCCTCGCCGGCCAGGACGAAGACCAGATCGGGAAACTCACCTACCAGCGCAGCCGCCGCCTCCACCAGGTCGAGCTGCCCCTTGCGCCGCTGGATGCCGCCGACGCTCGCCACCACCCGCGCCGAGCCTGAAATCCCATAGCGGGCGAGGAGGGTCTCGCGACCGGCGACCGGCTGGGCGAGAAAGCGGTCGAGATCGAAGCCGTCGTAGATGACAGGCCGGGAAGCCAATCGGCAGACCTCGGCGGTCTGCCGCTCGACGCCCTGCGAGACGCAGATCACGGCATCGGCCAGCAGGTCGACGGCCGAGAGGAAGAACCTCACGTCGTCCAGATAGGCGGGAGGGAAGCCGTCGCCGAAAAAACCCCGGCTGTGCCACACGTGCGGCAGCCCCAAGCTCGCCGCGGCCAGCGCGCCTTCCAGGGTGACAAGGGCGTTGGTGTGGACGAGGTCGATCCGCTCCGCGGCCAGCAAAGCCGCAACGCCGTCCACCCTGTTCTCGAGCCCTTCGAGCTGGGCGAGGAAGTCCGCGGCGCTCCAGTGCGTCGCCGGAATCCACCAGGCGAGGGGCAGGATGCGGACGGGGATTCGCAGCGCCTCGATCTCAGCTCGCAGCGGACCGTCCGCCGGCAGCACGGCGAGCGGCTCGATCTCCGCGCGGTCGAGCGCCGAGAGCAGGCGCACCAAAGCCATCTCGCTCCCCACTCCCGACTGATGCGAGAGATAGGCGATCCGCTTCAAGCCGTCACCTTGCGGTCCGTCACGGCCTGCAGCATCGCGAGAAAGGCCGGTAACACACGCTCGGTGGCGAAGCGCTCCCGCACCAGCCGGCCGGCGTTCGCGGCGATCCGCCGCCGCAGGTTCGGATCGGCTTCCAGCCGCTCCAGAGCCGCCGTCCAGGCCTCCTCCTCGTTCGCCACCAGCAGTCCTGTCTCCCCGTCGGTAACGATCTCCGTGTAGGGACGCACCCGCGAGTAGATACCCGCCGCTCCCACCGCCGCGGACTCCAGCAGCTTGATGGGGATCTTGGATGCCGAAAAGCGCGACGCGTCGAGCGGAGCGATCAGCACGTCGGGCCGCATCGCCGCGAGGGTGCGGGCGTAGGTCGCGTAGTCGTGCTGCCAGGGAAAGAACGTCAGGCGCTCGGCAGCAATCCCCCGCAGCTCCTCCGGAACCTCGTGAGCCATGATCAGCAGCTTGGCGCCGGGCCGCCGTTCCAGGTACCGGGCGAGGCCGCGGAAACCCGAGTCCTCGAAGCGGGGAGAGCCCGCGAAACCAACCAGGAACCCCGGCTCCCGCGGCGCCTGCTGAGCAGAGAAAAGAGACAGGTCGACGTTGGGCTCCAGCCGCAGCACCCGCCGCGCCCACGGTCTTACGTCCTCCTCCAGGACAGGATTGAAGACCAGCGTCGCGTCGGCCCGCCGCAGACTGTCCAGGAAGACCTCGAACGCCGGCTTGCCCGGCGTGAACAGGCTCTCGAAGCGCGGGAATTCGCGCCCCGCGGCGAGCCAGTTGTCGTCGATCATCACCAGCGCCGGGATGCCCGCCGCGCCACACCAGTCGAGCAACGCCGGCACTTCCGGGAACCGCGGCCGGCTGAAGATGGCAAGGTCGCACCCCGCGAGATCCTCCGGCCGGCAGCGCTCGTAGAGGAGCGTCCGCCACGCCAGCCTCCCCGCGCTCCTTTGGAAGAAGTTATGGAAAAAAAGCTCGTTGTGATGCGCGTCGAGAGGCCCCGAAAGCAGGACGACGCTCAGCGGAGCCTTCCCCGGGAGCGCCGTCGTCCCGCCGGCCGTTGACTTGTCTTCTGCGTCTGGCATGAGCGACCTGGATGCTAGAGAGCCGGCATCTAATGTGTCAACAATTGACAATTATTAGGCAGAACGCCGCAAGATTTTGGCAATCCGGATTGGGGTTTCCCCTTCAAATCCTTTGTTTTCAATGGCCGGCTCCTGGGTATGGGGATTGCTCAGGGATAAGGTTTTCCGGTTGACCGCAAGTCGGGTTTGGTTGGGTCTATTTCTTGGCCGTCGGGTGAGGTTGGCACCCGCCGGCCGTTCTTCGTTTTCTCGCCCAGGCCGCTCGTAGACAGGTACGGATTTTGCTATCCTCCGAGTTCATGAAAAAAGGATGGATCGGAGTTCTTGGACCCTTGGGTCTCCTCGCCCTCTTCGGCTTCGCGGGCGTCGCTCCCGCCAATGCAGTGCCCGGCAGCTTCATCACCATCACCCAGGTCACAGGCGGACTGTCATCTCCCATCGGCGCCGTCAACGCCGGCGACGGCTCCGGCCGGATGTTCATCATCGAGCAGTGCGGACGCATCCGCATCTGGAATGGCGCGACGCTGCTAGCCACCCCCTTCCTGGACGTCGGCAGCACCGGGGCCAACCTGATCGCCTGCGGCGGTGAGCGCGGCCTTCTGGGTCTCGCCTTTCATCCCAGCTACTCAACCAACGGCTTCTTCTACGTCTACTACACTCGCGCCAGCGACGGCGACATCACGGTCGCCCGCTACCACGTGTCGGCGAACCCCAATGTCGCAGATCAAGCCTCCGGTCTGGTCCTGCTGACCATCGATCACACGGCCCAGGCCAACCACAACGGCGGCCAACTCGCCTTCGGCCCGGACGGCTATCTCTACATCGGCACCGGCGACGGCGGCGGCGGCGGCGATCCATTCGAGAACGGGCAGAACATCAACGCGCTGCTGGCCAAGATCCTGCGCATCGACGTCAACGGCGACGACTTCCCCACCGATTCCAGCCGCAACTACGCCATCCCGCCCACCAATCCCTTCGCCGGCGCCACACCCGGCGCCGACGAGGTCTGGGCCTACGGCCTGCGCAATCCCTGGCGCTTCAGCTTCGACCGCTTGACCGGCGACCTCTGGATCGGCGACGTCGGCCAGTCGGCCTGGGAGGAGATCGACTTCCAGACCGCCGGAGCCGCGGGCGGCAGGAACTACGGCTGGGACTGCCGCGAGGGCGCCCACAACTACACCGACACCAACGGCGACATGAACGCCGGCTGCCCGGGCCCGGTGCCGTTCACCGAGCCCGTCATGGAGTACGACCACTCGCTCGGCTGCTCGGTGACCGGCGGCTTCGTCTTCCGCAACCTGCCGACGCACTCGCTCTATGGGAACTACTTTTTCGGCGACTACTGCAGCGGCCGGATCTGGCGCGGGGTGCCCGGGGGCGGAGGGACCTTCACGCGGACGGACGTCACCACCGCCGCGGCCAACATCACCAGCTTCGGGCAGACCGAGACCGGGCGGCTCTACTTTACCGACGTTACGGGCGGTACCCTCCAGTGGCTCGCTCCCTACACCTGGGCCGACGTCGGCCCCACCTATTTCGCGTGGCGCTACGTCGAAGCGGTCTCAGGGCAGGGAATCATTGGCGGCTGCGGCGGCGATAACTTCTGTCCGGAAGGGCTGATCAGCCGCGGCGAGATGGCGGTCTTCCTGCTGCTGGCCAAGGAGGGCGCGGCATATCTCCCGCCTTCCTGCACCACGCCCATGTTCGCCGACGTCCCCTGCTCGGACCCGCACGCCCCCTGGATCAACGAGCTCGTACGGCGCGGCGTCACCGCGGGCTGCGGCGGCGGCAACTACTGCCCAGGCTCTTCGGTGACCCGGAGTCAGATGGCGGTCTTTCTGCTGACGACTCTCGAAGGAAGCGGCTACAGCCCGGCCCCCTGTCCGCCCAGCACGTTCAGCGACGTGCCGTCGAACAGCCCCTTCTGCCCCTGGATCAAGGAGATCGCCGCCCGCGGCATCTCCGCCGGCTGCGGCAGCGGACAGTTCTGCACCGAGAACTTGGTGACCCGGGGCCAGATGTCCGTGTTTCTCAGCACCAACTTCAGATTGTCCGCGCCGTAGGCGCGCCTTCGGCAACGAATCCTCCCCCTCTCCTCACGGAGGGGGGAGGCAAGTCGCCAGGGATTGGAGGGCCGGCCCTACGGTCCTACGACGTGGGTTGGGATGGCGAAGGTGACCGACAAGAAGACGGACATCTGGCCGCGCAACACCAGCGTTTCGGGGCAGTAGTTCCCGCCGCCGCAGCCAGCGGTAACGCCCTGGGCCGCAACCTGGTTGATCCAGCCGCAGAACGGGCTGTTGGACGGCACGTCGAGGAACGTCGAGGGGGGGCAGGGCGCCTGAGGGAGGCCGCGCGCCACCATCAGGAACACCGCCATCTGCGAGCGGGTGATGTTGCCGTCGGGGCAGTAGATGCCCGCGCCGCAGCCGCTGGTGATCCCCTCGCGCGCGATCTCGTTGATCCAGGTGGCGTAGGGATGCGAGCACGGCACGTCGGTGAACATGGCGACCGTACAGGCCGGCGGCGTGTAGCTGGCCCCAAACCGGGCGAGCAGGAGGAACTTGGCCATCTCCTTGCGCGCGGCGCGCTGGTAGTGCGATCCAATCGTCGCCGTCGGCGCGATCGAACAGATGGGCTGCGATGGGTGAAGGTGTGCATGAAGAGGCGCCCGCC
>DATIOS010000654.1:0-8240 GCA_035472915.1 Thermoanaerobaculia bacterium | reverse complement strand
CTACCCGGAGATCACCAGCAAAGCGAGCAGGTGATGCCGATGCAGGCCGGCGAGAGCCCGTTGCGGCGCCAGGATGTGTGTCAGGACCCGAGCGAGGCGTGAAGGCTTACCGGCTTTCAAGATGCAATTCGCGAGGGCTATGTCGCAATCTGCGAGAGGGATACCCTAATCCGCAAGGAAGTTTTGAGGCGAGGGCAACAGTCGGGAGAGCCCTCATGACAGCGGTAAGTGTCCACGAATCAAGTATGAAAGTAGAACGGAGCAGGACGTCTCTATGGGCGAACCGAGCTAAGCGTTTCCCGGGGCACCCGTGAGGAGAGGCGTCACGCAGCCGCCGGGCCACTCCTCGGGCGGGTCGCCCAGTGCCCGACCCCCGAGTTGGCGCGGCGATCCTCATCAGCCGGGATATGTTGGACCCGGCCAGCCTGGCTGCTAGACCTCGTGCTCCCCGGCAGGAGCCAGGAGCCGGCCGAGGCTTCACTTCCTTTGGTGAGTTGGCGAGTCGGCGAGCGGGCCCAGGCTCTCGGGTTTGGGCCTTCGGCGGTATTATGTAGCGCGAGGTACAGCACATGCCCGCTGTCAAGAGTCCCATCATCGACTCCCTCCTCCAGGAGAAACGCCAGGAGATCCTTGCCCTGGCGGCCCGCCACGGAGCGCGCAGCCTGCGGATCTTCGGCTCCTTCGCGCGTGGCGAGGCCCATGCCACTAGCGACGTTGATTTCCTCGTTGAGCTCGGACCTGGCGCCACGTTGATCAACCTCGGCTCTCTCCAAATGGACCTCCAAGATCTTCTTGGCCGGAAGGTCGACGTTGTCGAGCCGGATGCCCTACATCAGTCCATCCGGGGAAACGTCCTCCGGGAGGCGGTTCCACTTTGAAGGACGACCGCCTTTACCTCCTCCATATCAGCGAGAGTCTGGAGCGGATCGAAGAGTACGTCGCCGAAGGGAAGGAGGCGTTTTTTGCGGACCGCAAGACCCAGGACGCCGTCTTGCGCAACCTCCAGACGCTGGCTGAGTCCACCCAGCGGCTGTCCGAGCCGCTGAAGGCCTCCCAGCCCGAGATCGATTGGCGAGGTATCGCCGGCCTTCGCAACATTCTGGTCCACGACTATCTTGGAATCAGTCTGCCGCGTGTCTGGGAGATCGTGGAGGTGTTCCTCCCCCAACTAAAAGCGGCCGTCCCCCAATGGCTGCGGGCTTGGTCACCTCCATCCTCTGAATCTCGCGACTGATCTCCTCCGGATTTCTCGTATGAGGACCCGTCGGGGGGAGACCGCGATAGCCGGCCAAGCGGTTTGCGATCCGGTTTATCAGATCAAGCACAATGCTCCTCATCGACACCGACAACGCAACCGGCTCGCCCTCCGGGGACGTGGACGACGCGTTTGCCATCGCTGCACTGCTCCGCAGCGGTCTGTTTGTAGCCGCCATCGCCAGTGTGGCCGGTAATACAAGCGAAGCGCTGGCGGACCGCAACAACCGCGTGCTTGGAGATCTTTGCGGGTACGGCGGGCGCTATCTGCGGGGCGTCCAGGCGTGCGACGTTCCCGACCGGATCGACCGCGCGGGAGAGCTCTGGAGGGACGGCCCGGTCCGCTTCGTCGCGCTGGGGCCGCTGACGAACCTCGCCGCCCTTTTGCCGCTCAGGCCAGCGATCTCGGAGGTCGTGCTCGTGGGTGGCAATCTGACCTCCAAGGGTCGCTTCCCGCCATGGTGGCCTTACGAATTCAATCTGACCAAGGACCCGGAGGCCACTCGCGCGGTCTTCGCCTCGGGTCTTCCTTTGACTATCGTCCCCCTGAACGTCGCCCGCCGCCTACGGATCGGAGCACGGGAGCTGAGAGCCCTGTTGGGCGAGTTGGGAGAGTTCCTTCTGCGCCAGTCCGCCCGTTGGGCGCGCCGGTCTATCCTGATCCGCGGCTCGCGCCGGTTTCCTGTCTTCGATCTGGCTGGTGCGGCCTATGTGATCGATCCCGCGCTGGTCGCCGTCGAGGAGACCCGGGCGCAGCTGCACCGCAATCTATGGCTCGAATTCGGCCGGGGCGAACGCCGGCTTCAGGTGATCCGGGATCTCGACCTGGAAGGGATCTGGCGACTCTTCGGCCGTCTCGTCAGTGAACGACCGGCAAGGAGCGCCGTTCCGGTTCCCCTGCCGTGATTCCAGCGTAGAAGCGCTCGCGAACGCCGTCGGCGTTCATCTGACACATGGGAACCATCTTGCCTTCATAGGGGAGGCGGAAAACGCAGGCGGCGAGCCTCGCTTGGCCGACCTCCGTCTGCAGCTCAGCGGGATTCATGAAGTGGTGGCTGGTGAGGGTGAAGCCGCCCAGGTGCACTTGGCCCCTCAAGATATCGACGAGCAACCGGCCGAGCGAGGTCCCAGCCTCGGTCCGGAACCGCCCGGCCGCCCAGCGCCGCACACGGCCTAGCAGCCAGTGGGGATCGGTGCGAATGAATCCCAGGGCGCGGGCCGCCAGCTCCAGCGGCCGGTCGTCGCGGAAGGCCATGCCGCCCAGACCGCGGGCGAAAAACTCGGACATCACGGCCACGTCCTCGGGCTCGTCGCGAATGAACTGGTAGACCCGAAGATCGCCACCGGGACGCTCCAAGGTGAGGAGAGGCACGAAGCGGGTGCAGTCCGTGTGGCCGAAGTGCATGGGGCCGGCGCCCCGGAGGTCCAGCCCGAAATCCTTCGTGCCCTTGGCGATCTCGGTCCACAGCTCGTCCGCCGTCACCCCGTGCTGGCTCTTGCGCGTCCGCCCCACCTGCGCGAGAGGCTGGAAGCTCACCAGGCTGAAGGCGTCGCGGTTGCGGATCAGCCAGCGCACGACGTCGGCGATCTGCGGCAGGTTGTCCTGGGTGACCGTCAGGGTCATGGCGGCCCGTAGTGTGCGGGCGGTGCGCCGCCGCGCCTCGCGCACCATGCCGGCCAGCTCCTCGCGGAGGGGCATCAGCTCCAGCTCCGACTTCGGCGCCTTGTGGCCGTCGCGTCCTCGTTGGGTGATGTCGACGTGGATAGAGACCTCGGTGAGGCTCCCCTCCACCATCAGCCGCTCCAGCAGGCCCGGCTGGCGGCGGAAGTTGTCGCCATGGGTCATCACCATGGGGATGATGCCGATCGACCGCGCGTAGCTCAGGATCTCCACCAGCTCTCCGGTAGGGCGCAGCGTTACCTCGCCGTCGGTGATCTGGACGTTGCTCTTGGGGCCGAGCCAGCGGCGCATCTCGTCGAGCTGCCGCAGGATCGCCGCCGTTGGAAGAGCGGGAATGCGATTGGCCTCAGCCCCAAGATAGCAGCCGGTACAGGCGAAGTCGCAGCGCGGCTGGATGCCGATGGTCGCGCCGCAGCCGGTGGCCTTCTGCCCAAGGCCCTGTCCGGGAAGGCGAAGGGCAGGGTCGAGCCCTGCCCAGCGCTCTGCGAGGATCCGGCGCTTCTCGGCCGTGGCCGGATCCCGAAACAGAGCGAAGGATCTCCGGAGAGATCCTGGTTCGCCTTTCATTCGGCTCCCTTCGATCTCACTTTCCCGAGGCGTCGTTCAGCTTCCAGTCGTAATCGTCGAACTTGAGGTCGATCTGATTGCCGGCCGCGTCCATCTGCTTCCGTATGTCGGGTGGGCCGAAGCGCTTGAGAAAGGCGATCTGACCGCCTCCCCACTTCTGGAAGTCAGCGCTGAACCAGTCGAGGATCTTGGTGACGTAGACCACCACCTGGACGCCTTTCTTCTCGATGCGGGCGCCGTTGGGGCCGGCGAGGAACTTGCGCACCTGGTCGTCGAGCTGGTCGCTGATCTTGGCTCCTTCGTAGGGCTCGGTGCGGATCGGCGGGCAGCTCTTGGCGGCGCAGTTGATGGCGAAGTGAATGCGCGGGTCCTTGAATCCCTCGCGGATCTTGTCGTTCTCGATATCGTTGAGGGACATGGCGCCCTTCTTGGCCTGCACCGAATCCTTTTTGAAGACGTTCAGGCGGACGATCGGGTCGGTCGAGATGTCGCGAATTGAGGCTACGGGGTAATGGTCGACGACGATCCCCACGACGTTGATGTTGTACAGGTTGATCCAATAGGCGAACTGGTCGGGCCGCGACAGCGCCAGGACCTCCACCGTGCCCATCTGGTGGCGCAGATCGTCCAGAGTCTTCTTGTCGTTGGCCTTCAGGGCCTTGTAATTCATTCCCTTGACCGGATCGTAGTACTTGGTGAGCAGCTCTCCCCAAACCTTGTAATCCGGAGGGGCGGCCGCGGCGACCGGCGCCACGAGAGCGGCCATCAGGGCAACGCTGAGAAGCAGAGCTTCGATCGTCGTTTTCATGTCCCTACCTACGCGGCCGCGGGGCCGGCTGGATGAGCACGGCGGCGGAATCGGCGCCGGCTGGCGAGAGACTCTCGCCCGAGGGTGGCAATACCCGAAGGTTTCTTAGATACGAACCATAGGTCCAAAGGGGGACGATACGCAAGCAGGTGAGAAGCTCGCGGGCCATGGCGAGGTGGGCAGGGAGGCCTCGTAGCCAGCCCACTTTCTCGAGCTTGCTGCGGTGCCGCAGACCCGAGAGCACCCGGATCGAGCTGGGCAGCCCGCGCCGAGCGATCACCTCGTTGATCATGATCTCGATCTGAAAACCGTTGCGCTTCGCCTCCGGCACGCCGGCGAACACCTCCCGCCGCAGAGCCCGCAGGCCCGTGATGGGCGGCAGCCGCAGGAAGAACGGATCGCGCAGCCGGCCGTAGGGAACGATGCCGCAGGAGAGCCAGACCTCGCCGGCAAGCACGGGAGCGGCCAGGGCCGTGAAGTGCGCGGGCTCGACGTTCAGGATGTCGGAATCGAAAAAGACCAAGACTTCCGCAGCGGTGGCCTCGAAGCCTCGGGAGAGAGCCCGGGCCTTGCTCCCGCCGGCCGAGCCGGTGGAGACCACGACCGCCCCGGCAGACTCGGCGGCTGCGGCCGTCCCGTCGCTCGACCCGTCGTCCACGACGACAACCTGGCCCACGCCCGGTGTGGCGCGCGCGGCCCGGACGACGCCCGCAACGGTGCTCTCCTCGTTGCGGGCGGGGATGACGACGTCAAATGGGGGCACGAACGTTTATGGTACATCGGGAGCTCCTCCCTCATCCCAGCGAAAATCCTCCTCTTTTCCGAGCTGCACCTTCCAGGAGACGCGGTAGAGAGGCGCCGGTGTGAGGTGATCCTCGATCTCCTTCTGGACCTCTTTGGCCGACGGGGCTTCGTCCGCCCGCCGCGAACGCCTGAGGAAATCCTCCAGGTCCAGAGCCTTGTCGCTGCGCCCTCGGCGTTCGACAAAGAGGATCACCGGGTCCGGCGAGAGCCAGCGGCCTTCGAGCAAGCTCAGGGCGTTCCAGAGCCCGAGACCGGGGACGCTCAGCTTGCCGTCCGGTCCATGCTCAAAACCCTCGACCGCCAGGGGTTTGACCGGAAGGCTGACGGTGAGGCGGGCCGGGAAAGGATCGTAGACCAGGTGGGAGATCTCGTCCGGAGAATACTCCTGGCCTTCGGGGACCAGCAGTACATCCCAGACCTTTTGCATGGCGTCGCCCACGCGGTCGAGAAGGCGTTTTTCCTCGTCGGTCGGCTTGCCGAGTTTCTTCCTGTCTCCCTCTGAGAGCAGCTCGTTGAAGAGGGCACCGAAGCAATCCCGGGCGCGGTCCGGGTGCTCGTCGACGTAGGCATAGAGCTTTCGAGTCGCCGCCAGGTAACCGGCCACTTCGCCACTCCAGCGTTCCAGGAGAGCCTGCATTTCCTGCCGCTGCTTGCGGGTGGCCCGTGCCGAAAGACCGGGAGCGATGGAGAGCTCGGCGGTCCCCTCTTCCTGCCGCACTTCGTAGAGGACGCGCAGCGAGGAGTCGGCGAAAAACGGTGCCAGTCCCTCCGGTTTCTCTACCAGGGCGGAGCGGGAGACCGTCTTCAGCTCGCCTCCTAGCTTCTCCCAGGAAAATCGCTCGGCGGCCGGGGCCAGAGCGGCGAAACGGGGACCCCAGGCGTCCGTTCCTTCGAGGAAATCGCGCCGGGTCGTGGCGAGCCGGCGCGTGAGGGCGGGGTTGCCTGAGCCCGCGAAAGCGTCGATCGCCACCGAGCTGGTGACGACGACGGCACCGCCGGGGAGGAACCGCAGCAGCAGAGACTCCCGGATCGGGGACTCGAAGCAGGACGCTGCCAGGCCGGCGAAACCGAGGAGACAAAGACCGCGGAGAGCGGCCGCTTGGCGAGAATTCATGCGGCCATTATCTCTTCCTTTGTCGGAGCGCTGTTCGAGCCGGCGGAAGACCCTCATCACCCCGGCCCTCTTCTCCCAGCCTCCCCCCCGGCCTGACGGGAGAAGAGGGAGAACAGCCAAAAGCAACTCCGCCTTTGTAGAACGTCCGGCTCCCCTCTCTCCCGTCAGGCGGGGGGGAGGCTGGGAGAGAGGGGCTGGGGGAGTGAGGGTCGCCCCGAAGGGGCGTTGTGGACGGCTGGGTTTGGAAACCTCACGCCAGGGCTTCGACCTCTTCCAGATCTTCTACGTGGGCGCAGCCTTCGGTATTGCAGACGAGCTGGGCGCCGTTCTTCTTGGTCACCTTCTCCAGGAGGAAGGCGGCGCCGCAGTCCGGGCATTCCTTGAGCACGGGCTTTTTCCACAGGGAGAACTTGCAGTCCGGATAGCGGTTGCAGGACCAGAAGGTCTTGCCGCGGTGGGAACGCTTCTCGACGATCTCCCCCTTGCCGCACTCCGGGCAGGGGACGCCCGTGGGTTTGGGCGGCACGGGCTTGGGGCCCGTCTTGCGGATGTTCTTGCACTCCGGATAGCCGGTGCAGCCATAGAAGGTGCCGAAGCGGCTGCGCTTCAGGGCCATGGGCTTGCCGCAGACCTCGCAGGGAGGAATCTCCTCCTCGGTTCCGGTCGCCGTGGCCGCGGCTGGCGAGTCCTGAGCCGCGGCCTCCTCGAGGTTGCGGGTGTACTTGCACTCCGGATAGTTGCTGCAGGCGACGAACGGGCCGAAGCGCCCGAAGCGCATCAACAGGCGCGAGCCGCACTCGGGGCAGTTCTCGTCGAGCGGAATGCCTTCTTTCTTGACGTTGGGCATCTGCTCGCCCGCGGTCTCCAGATCCTTGGTGAACTTGAGATCGAAGTCGGCCACCGCCTGCTTCCACTCGATCTTGCCGTCCTCGATGCGGTCGAGCTGCTCTTCCAGGGCCGCCGTGTAACCCTCGTTGAGGATGTCGTGGAAGCCCTTCTGCAACATGCCGTTGACCAGTCTGCCGAGCTGCGTCGGGCGGAACCGGCCCTCGACGCGCTCGACGTAGTCGCGGTCGGTGAGCACCGAGAGGATGGTGGCGTAGGTCGAGGGGCGGCCGATGCCGTTCTCTTCCAGCGCCTTGACCAGGGTCGCCTCGCTGTACTGCGCCGGCGGTTGGGTGAACTTCTGCTCGGAGAGGAGCTTGACCAGCTCGAGCTTCTCGCCCTCGGTCACGGCCGGCAGCAAGCCCTCCGCGTCCTCACCATTGGCGGCGTCCTCGTCCGGCGCCTCGCGGTACACGGCGAGGAAGCCGGCGCGCTTCAGGACTTTGCCGGAGGCCCGCAGCACGTAGGGGCCGTTCTCGATGTCCACCTGGGTGACGTCGAAGACGGCGGGCTGCATCTGGGAAGCGACGAAACGGTCCCAGATCAGCTTGTAGAGCTTCCAATCGTCGTCCTTGAGGAACTCCTTGACAGCGTCGGGGGATAGGTCGAAGCTGGTGGGACGAATCGCCTCGTGCGCGTCCTGCGCCCCGGCCTTCGATGGATAGACGTTGGGCTTCTCGGGTAACGAATCGGGGCCGTAGGTGGCGGCGATCAGCTCGCGCCCCGCGGTCAGCGCCTCGTCGGCGACGCGGGTCGAGTCGGTTCGCATGTAGGTGATGAGACCCACCGAGCCGCGGTCGCCGATGTCTTTCCCCTCATAGAGACCCTGGGCGATGCCCATGGTGCGCTTGACGGAGAAGCCGAACCGCCGCGCCGCCTCCTGCTGCAAACGGCTGGTGATGAACGGCGGCGCCGGCCGCTGCCGCGACTCTTTGCGCTCCACCTTGGAGACGACGAACGATCCCGTCTCCAGACCGCGGACGATCTTCGCCGCCTCTTCGCCGTTGTGCACCTCGGCCTTTTTGCCCTTGATGCGGCTGAGGCGGGCGGAGAACGGCGGTGACCGAAATCAACGATTATCTGAAGCTGCTCATGCCGCGGGTAGCGCGAGCTTTTTGTCCAAGTTG
>DATIOS010000653.1:0-19235 GCA_035472915.1 Thermoanaerobaculia bacterium | reverse complement strand
CGCCGCACTTTCGTTCCCCAGATACTGGCGCCTTTCATCCAATCCGAGATTCCGTCCGGCCAGCCGGCAGGCGAGGGTCACCAACTCATCAATGTGCAGGTTCCAGCGGCGGACCACCCCCTGGTCGTCAGCAGTGACCAGCCAATGCCCATCTGGGCTAAAGGCAACCGAGCGGACCGCGCCCGCAGATTCCTGGGCCGGCAAGGTGATCGAGGTTGCTCCGGGGTTGTCGGAGCCCAGGTTCCAGAGCCGGACCGTCCGGTCTTCGCTCCCTGTGGCAAGCCAGCCGTTCGGGTCGGCGGCCAGCGATGTCACCGCACCGCCATGACCGAAGAGCCACCGGGGGGAGCCATCGGAAGCGGAGAGCCGCAGCAGGCTCGCGGTCTGATCGCGGCTTCCCGCAGCCAGCCAGGCTCCGTCGCCGCTGAAGACTACGACGGTGACGGCCTGATCATGGCGATAGCTCCGGAAGGGCTCGAGAGTCAGTCCTCGGCCGGCCCGCCGGCGCAGCTCCGGCAGATCCCACAGCCGGACGAAACCCTCTCCGTCGCCAGTGGCGAGCCACCGCCCGTCGCGGCTGAAGGCGCCAACCAGCTCAGCTTGGCTGCGGCGCAACGGTAGCTCCCGAGGCAGGCCGCCGGATCTGAGATCCCAGAGGCGTGGTCGCCCGTCATCGGCAGTGGCTAGCATCCAGTTACCCCCGGGAGAGAGGGCGACGGGCTGCTGGAGCGTTGCGCCGGAAAGGTCAAGACCTTGCGGCGTGTCGGGTTCGTTGGCTTCCAAGTCCCACAGTCGGGGAGGGTTGCCCTGCGCTGCGACGAGGAGCCAGCGGGATGTAGGGTCGGTTACCGCAGTCTCGCCACCCGGCTCGGAGAGGGCAAGCCGGCGCGAAGAGAAGTGCAGATCGACGAGATCCAAGAGCTGCAACTGCCGAGGATAGGCGATGGCGAGCCGGCGGCTATCGCCCGAGAACGAGGCAAGCAGCCCGCGGTCACCCTCGCTCAGGGCTAGGGTGACTGGGGCGCGGCTCTGCTCCTTGAGGCTCCAGAGGAGGGCCCTTCCGTCCCTTGGCAGCGTGACCAGCCAGCGACCGTCTGGACTGAGGGTGAAGTGCTCTGCGTCGCGGCCGAAACGGGCCGGCTCAGGACCTGCCCTGGGAGCCGCGACATCCCAGATCCGTGAGGCTCCACCCTTCGACGGCTTGGTAAGCAACCATCGCCCATCGAGGCTGAAGAGCCCGGTGCCCAAGCGGGCTTCCTGGTCGCGAAGGACAGTGGTGTGCGTATCCAAGGAGGAGAAATCCCACAGCATGAGCCGTCCCTCTCGATCCACGGTCGCAACTTGATCCTCTGCCGGGCTGGTGGCAGCAACGTTGGCGCCGTCTTCCGGTCTCCCGAGGGCCGTGGCCGAGAAGGTCGTGAGGTCCCATGCCCGGGGAGGACCGTCCCACCCTCCCGCTACGACCGTACGACCGCCGCCGGTGAAGGCGAGTGACCGCACTGCCCCCGGATCCCCCTTGAGGGCCTTCGCCACTCCAGGCTCGGTCAGGCTCCACAGCCGCACTGACCCGCTCCCTCCGCTGGCCAGCCATCGTCCATCGGGACTGAATGCGAGGGCGGTGACGTCTTGATCTGCCGGTGGACCCGTAAAGACCTGTACGGGGTCGCCCTTCGAAGCGGAATCCCAGACAGTCACAGCCTGAGACGGCACGGCCGCCGCCACTCGGCGCCGGTCCGGGCTCACGGCCAAGGCAGAGGGCTCCCTGGCAACGTGCAGACGAAGGGGTCGGGCCGCACCTCTTCCGGCGAGGCCCCAGGAGAGGATCGTACCGTCGTCACAGCCGATCGCCACTGCCCCAAAATCTGCAGAGAATGCGGTCCGTGCCACCGGCCCGGCGGGACAGGTCAGGTCGACCGCGGGCCCGGCTATCGCTCCTGCCGCGAGCGGCCAGTACCGTGGCTTCTGTCGATCGGCGTCGAGCAACCATTGCCCGTTCGGACCGAGCACTGGACGGCTAAGTGGCTCTCCGTCAATCGTCAGCCGTCGTGGTCCGGATTTCCCCTCCCAGAGAAAACTCCTGCCCTCGCCGTCTATCGCGACCACCCATGCGTGGCCGGCAGTGGCCGTCACTGCCGAGACCTCCTTCAGCCGCCCCGGCAAGACGACGGGCAAGCCAACCAGCCCCTCGGCGTCAAAGCTCCGGAGATGAAGGGGGCCGTCCCGAGCGGCGAAGGCCAGCCAGCGGCCATCGGGGCTTACGGCAAAGTTGGCCGGGGACTCCCCCTCGCCGCCAACCGGGAAACCGCGCACCGCAGCCAGGCTCCCGCGGAGAGCTTCCTCGGCGGTCGGTATCCGTTCCTGGCCGGCGTTGCGAGCGATGCGGTTCGCCTCGACCGCGAGAAGCAAACCTCGCTCGGTGTTACGGGAACCGGCCGACCCCGCGGCGAGGGCGAGCTGTTTGGCGACCTGGAGCTGTCTCTGAACCTTCACGTTCCGTACCAGCCCCAAGGCGAGAACGAGCGCGATTACCGCCAAGACGGCGATGCTCCCCGTCACCGCCGTGAGCTTGCGTAACCGCAGCCGTTCGATGCGGGCGCGGCTCACCTCGATCAGGTTGCGTAAATCGGAGCTTGCCGCCGAATCTGCGGGGTCATCTCCAACCAGCCTTTGCGCCTCGCGGACCTCGATCTCGTCGAGAAACTCCTCCTTGCCCAGTCTCCACTGGCGGGACCGGTTTTCCAAGCGCCGGAGGGCTTCGACGGCGATGCCGCGGCCTTCCCGCCAGCGCTGGTTCGAGCACCGGATCGGTTCGATAAGCCGGTCGTGCGTGAGCTCAAACCAGCAGGCCCGTGCCCGCCACTCTCCACGCACAAGGTGCCCGCTCTCGAGCAGGGCCACCGTCTTGTTCGGCAGCCCTTCGGTCTCTTCCTCTCCCTGAAATACAAGGCCTCGCTTGCCAGAGGGAGTGATGAGCCTCTCCTCGATCCAAAGCCGGAGCCGTCCTTCAGGGACCGCGGCGCCCTGGACTGCTTCCCGTAGGCAGTCTTCATAAAAGGCCGCTAGGGCCTTGTCAACGTCGCCGATTGTACGCAAGTGCTCGGCAGTGACCTCTACGACGTCCGCCGGCAGCGCGTTCCACAGTCTCTGGCAGACCGCCTGGAGCTGCACCGGCTCGACGAGCTCTTGCTTCTCTTCGGACTCGCCGTCGGCCGTTGCGACCTGCATGAGGTCGTCGACCAGCTTTTCGGCGATCCCAGGAGCGAAGTGGCATGCGGTGGCGCGCAGTGGCCCGATGACGGCGGCTAGCGCGGCGCTCCGCCGCAGAGGCTCGAGGCGGAAGTGGATCCGCAGCCGCTCGGGCATCTGGGCCGCAAAGGGATCGAGCCGGGCCAGGTACTCCTCGCGCAGCGCCAGCACCACCCGCAGGCGGGGATCGGCGTCGAGTGCCGCACCGAGTTGCTGAAAGAGCTCCCGCCGGTCTTGCCACGGACCCGTGTCAAAGATCTCCTCGGCCTGATCGAAGACGAGAACTCGCGGCAAGGGTTCACCCAGGTCGTCGCGCCGGCAAGGGCGGGCCGCCAGGAATTCGCCGAGAGTCGTTTCCGGCGGGCTGGGTGGCGCGCCTTCCGGAGTCCAGGCCGCAAGGATTCCCCGGACGTAAGCGTTGCCTGCCCCGAAGGCCGGGGCGCGGACTCGGGCGGGCCGCAGCACCTCGAACTCCTTCTCTTTCAGCAGGGGGATCAGCCGCGCCTGAAGGAGAGACGTCTTCCCCGCACCCGACGGGGCATAGAACAGCACGGCCGCATGAGCGATCACCAGCGAGCAGAGGTCGGCCGCCTCCCGGTCTCGTCCGTAGAAGAGATCCCGTTCCTTCTCGTCGAAAGGACGAGGACCGACGTAAGGCCGAACCTCAAGGGGCGGCACGGCGGTAGTCCTCCCACCGCTGCCGCAGCTCCGCGGCGAACTGCCGGCAGGTCCCCCAGTAGACCTGAACCTTGAGATTCTCATAGTACTTGTTGAGGTAGCTGAAAACCTTCTGCTTCTGCTCTCCCGACTCTGTCTCAGACCCCGGTGCGAGCTGGACGGAGATGTGGACCCGCCGAACGCTTCTCTCCAGATAACCGACCAAGCTCTGGAAGAGGACGCGGAAGTTCCAATCTGCGATCCGGTAGCCAAGAAAGAGGATCGACGCGCCGGTCATCGATTCCTGGATACGAGGCGGCAGGAGGCCTGTGTCGCGCGTGATGCTGACCAGGAAGTCGAGATAATCGTCCTCACTGACCACCAGCGATTCCGTACAGCCGAGGTGGCCATGAAGGTGGTAAACCACCGGGTTTGCCGGCGTCGGCTGGTAACCCAAGTCGGAGTCAAACACCGAAACCTTGTGCGCGATCGCTCCGTTCCAGCGGCACAGCTCCTGCCGGGGATCCCGGTGACGGTCGCGAAGCGCCAGAGTCATGAAAGGGTCGTAGTTGGTGGTCAGATAGATGGGCAACGGCAGGTCGGCCAACACACCATGCGGCTCGTCCGGCTGGTGGAAGTCTGGAGGCGTAACGCCTCGGAAGCACTCGGCGATCAACTCCTTGGGCATCACGGCATCGTGCGTCACCGCCAGATACTGGGCGACACGGGCGAGGTCCGTGCAATCCTCGAGTGGGTAGTCGAACTGCCGCGCCCATTCACGAGAGAGCTCAGCCCCCAGGGGCAGAGCACCAAAGGCCGCGCCGGCCCCAAGGAAGGGAGTGCACTGCTGCCGGTTGATCCGGCGCAGGAGGACATCCCAGTCGAGGTCGTGTGGCATCCCGAGCACTCCAAAACTTACCACTTGCGTGAAGGTCTAACCACCAATTATAATAGCTATCATTCGAAAACGAAAGAGGCTCGCCAGCGGCATCCGCCGCTGGACCGAGTATGAATCGACCATGAAATTGACGGTCCTCGTTTCTCTTTCCGCCTTCTCCTTGGCTGCGGCATCTCTCCCGGGGGACGCCGAGACGATGCCGCCGGCGTTGTCGTCAATGGTTCCAAACCTAAGCGGCGAGTCCTCGCCGGCGTCTGAGCAAGCCGGGGCTCCCGAGGACGAGAAGCCGCGTTGGGGGCATTGGGAGGGGAGGCTCGGGTTGGCAGTCGCGGCTGACTCCAATCCCGCGCTCCTCTCGGAAGATCTCAGCCTCAACGTCCCGAGCGCGAATCGGACGTTGCGCGGCGAGGTGGCCGACCGTGCGGCCGACCTCGACGTCCGCCTGGGTGCCTATCCGTTCTGGCGGCCGGCCGGCCGCTCATCGCAACTGGGCGTGACCTTCGAGGGCAGCCAGTCTCTTTACCATCAACTCAAGTTCCTCAACCTCAGTGACTTGCGCGCCGTGGTCCACCTTGCCTGGGGCCGGACTCCCCTCGGCTATCTTTCCGGCCCCCTGGGCTGGACCCGGGTGCCGAACGGAACGAGCAGCGTTGCCTTCCTCATGCAGGGAGGCTACACAGCCCACCTGCTGGACGGTAAATCTTATCTGCAGGTCTTGACGGGCAGCGGTGCGGTTCGCTGGCGCGAGACTCGGTCCATGGCCACCCAAGTGGATCTGGAGGTGAGAGATCTGCATTTCGCCGAAGAGCCGGCGGCTGGCCGGCGCAGCGGCCAGGAGGCCCGACTGGGCGCCAGCCAGTACCTGTATCTGGGTCGGGAAGACCGCTACCTGCGCGTCGAGGCGCTGGCTGGCGACCGGCGGGCCGGCCGGCCTTTTACCGGTTCACTGTGGCGCGGCGGCGCCGAGTTGGCTCTGCCTCTAACCGAGCGCTGGAGCCTGTATCTCGCGGGGACACGGCAAAAGGAGGACTTCAATTACCCGGAATCGGACCTCTTTGCGCATTTCAGCCCCTTCGATCCCGAATTCCAGCCCGGAGTCCGCGGCACACCCCGGCGCGACACGGTGACACGCGCTGCTGCAGCCCTCTCGTGGTCTTGGGAGCCCGTGCAAGTTACGGCTCGCTTCACCTACATCTCCCGCGATTCGAGCTTGGGGTCGACAGAGGCCCCGAACGCCTTCGACTACAATCGGACCATCACCTCGCTCGGCTTGACGTGGTCTTTCTGAAAGGCTCCCCGTGACGGCCAGGCTCCATTTCCCCCTCTCGACTTCCCGGCTCATCGCCTTGTTGCTCTTCGCGGCTACGCCGGCGGCTGCGCTGCCGGCGCCCGTGGAGGCCTCTGCGATGCCGAGCCCGGCCAACGGCACGCCGACCAGCCCCAGCTCCGCCGAGGTAGGCGAGGTCGCCTCGCCGACTGGCATCGTGGAAATGACGGAATTGAACGAGGAAGGTAACGAGAGACCCGCAGCCGCCGGGGCTTCGATCCGCCTCGGGCAGGCTCTACGGACCGGCCGGCGGTCCTCTGTCCGGGTGACCTTCGATCGCGATGGCGAGATCCTGCTGGGCGAAAGCACGCGAGTCTCTTTCCTCCCCGCCGAGAACCCCACTCACTGCCGCGGCAGCCGAAGGATCGCCGCCACCGTCTCCCTTGAAGAAGGGATCTTCAAGGTACGGCACGACAAGAACAGCGGACCGGACGTGGTGGAGGTCAAGACCCAAAGCGCCCTGGTCTGTCTGACGGGAACCGAAGTCGTCGTGAAAGCTGGCAACAGCGGCACCACCGAGGTCCAAGTCCTCAGCGGCAGCGTCGAGGTGACCTCGCGCAGCAAGAAGGTGCGAAGGCCCGGCCCGTTCAAGGTCGGCGAGCCTTCCTCGATGGTGGTCGAGTTGGACCAGCCTCCCAGCCTCCCTCTCCCGGCGCCGGCCTCGCGGAAGCGACTGGCGGAAAACGTGCTCTCGTTCGTCTTCGATCCTTACCTGTGGTTCTCCGTCCTGGACGGCATCGATCCAGGAGGGATCGCTCGCCGCTGACCCGACGAGAGGAGTCCTACCCATGCGACCTCTGCTCCTGGCCCTCTTCCTTTGCGCGGCCCTCGCCACAGAGAGCGAGGCTGCCACGGAGACATGCCTCGCCGACAAGACGCCCCTGGTCAAGAAGACGGAGCTCCTGGCCGACGGACCAGGCCTCTTCGGGATCTCCGTAGCAGTCGGCAGAGATCTCGTCCTGGTCGGGGCTCCGGGGGGAGCGAGCGCCGCCGGCGCGCAGGACAAAGGCACCGCCTTCCTGTTCAGCCGAGATGGGCAGCAGGTAGCCTCCTTTAGCGATCAGTTTCCGGGAACCCGTTTCGGTTGGTCGGTCGCATTGAGCGCAAATGGCCAAATTCTTGCGATAGGGGCGCCCCTCGATGGGGACAAGGGGACCTCTGCCGGTGCCGTCTGGCTCTTTGAACGCAACCAAAACGGCGGCTGGATGAAGACCGCGAAGCTCACGGGGCAGGACACCACCACCTTTGACGCCTTCGGCTTCGCGGTGTCTCTCGACGACAGAGGGCAGACCTTGGTGGTGGGGGCGCCGTTGCACGATGCGCCCAACGACCGTGGCAATTCCGGGGCGGTCTACGTCTTCGAGAACACCGCCGGCTGGATCCAGTCGGCAAAGCTCACTGCCACGGACGCCCAGCGGGACGATCAACTCGGCACTTCAGTCGCGATCGACGGGCTCGCTGACCTAATTGCCGCAGGCGCTCCCCAGCCTGAGCCACGAATTCCTGGGGACAACTCGACCGGCAGGCCGGGCAGGGCGTACCTCTTCCAGAAATCTAACGGGCCCTGGAGCTCGGCGAACCAGATTTCGCTCGCGGCCCAAGGCGGCAAGGGGTTCGACGCCTTCGGCTTCGCGGTGGCTCTCGAAGCGGGCGGCAAGGCCTTGGCCGTCGGTGCCCCGGGGGCGGATCTCATCGGCGATCAATCTGGCGCCGTTTACCTCTTTCAACAGGTCGGCGCCTGGCCACCCACCGCCTCACCTCTCTGTGGCCTGCCGACGGGGGCCGAGCTTGGTTTCGCAGTGTCGATCGATGGCGAAACCCTTGCCGTCGGCGCACGGCGAGATGGAGACGGCGCAGTATATCTCTTCAATAGCGCCGGTAGCTTGCTCGCAAAGTTGCTGGGCAATGATGGTAAGGCTGAATTCGGCCGCGCGGTTGCCGTCCGGAATGGGCTTTTGGCTGTTGGAGCCCCGCTGATTGGCCTGGGTGCGGCGTTCTTATACGAGTTGGAGGGACTCTCCGTCGGGGAGGTGAGTCTCGTGGGTTCGATTCCGGGAAAACAGACAGTCTTCACGGCGAAAGTCACCAACCACAGCGAATTCGACTTGAGCGACACGATGGTCGGTTTGACCTTCGATCCCAGCCTGACTGGCGTAGTCCTGACCTGTGCCCCAAATGGAGGTGGGGCCTCGTGTACCTGCCAGGCGGGCTGCCAACCCACGGCCGGCGCCGCAAGCATCAACTCGCATGCCAGTCTGTCTCAGGGAACTGAGGTCAGCTATCAGCTCAAAGGGACCATTCCATCCGGGGCCGCCATCGGCAAACTCAGCAAAAGCGGAACCCTCAGTAATAGCGTCGCGGTGGATGCTCAGCAGTTCGCCGATCCAACCCCCTCTAACAACAGAGCCACCAAGGAGCTAACTCTGGATCCGCGGGCGGACCTCAAAGTTCAACTCGCGAAAAATGTGCAGGGGAGGTGTTCGGAAGCCACGGACTCCGTAAATCCTGTGGCCGGGTGCGATCAAATCGTCTACTCCGTAACAGTAAGCAATCAAGGGCCGAGCGACGCGACTGGCGTAACCGTCACCGACATCCTACCCGCCGATGTCAAACTTGGGCCACGGAATGCAAAAGTAGGGAAGATTCGAGTGAACGGCCGTACGGTGATTTGGACTGTGGGACCTCTTGTTGCAGGCAAGACGGAGAACATGACACTCACCGCCGACGTGCTGTCCAACGCCAGGGGAACGCTAAGCAACACGGCCGCGGTCAGGTGGAAACAAGAGGCTAGTGGACCGAATCTCGAGCGGAACACTGCTCTCCCAGTCGAGGTCAAGACAAGCGCCGACCTCAATGTGACGCTGAGCAGGGCCTCCACCTCAGCAGTAGCCGGCAGCGAAATGGAAGCCAAGTTAGTCGTTACGACCTTGATAGTGTCCAACATGAACGGTCCAAGCGACGCGGTCAACGCCAAAATATCCCTGCTGATTCCCGACAACGTCGAGGTCAAGCCGCCGAACCCGTCCCCCAACGTCAAGCTTGAAGAGCACGAGTTGATCTGGACGATTCCAAGTCTGCCTAAAGGAACGCCCAGCTCTTCCCTGGAAATCAAACTGAAGGTCCCGGCGAACTGGGTGAGGCTGGGACGTGGGATACTTCATCAAACGGTTTCCGTGATTGATCGAGGAGCCGACGAGGATCCCAACGAAACCGACAACCATAAGGACCTCCTCACAGATATCTCGGCAATGGCTGATCTCGAGCTCAGTGTGGTGCATGTCCCGTCCACAGCCACGGCGGGTAAAGACCTGGGCTATACTGCCACCGTCACCAATAGAGGACCCAGCGACGCCACAGGCATCAGGGTCTCAGGCGGTCTCCCGGATGGCTTCGACTGCAGCGTATCTAGCGCGAGCACCGACATCCCTTTAACCTGCGATCCCATTAATCGCCAACTGACTGGAACGATCGGAGTCCTCCCCGCAGGCGAAGGGCAGAACGTCGCAGAGCTTACGGCCAAGGGGCGGGTCGCACCGGACCACCAAACCTCGCTTTCCGGCTCACTAACAGTGACGGCCAACGAAAATGACCCGGGACCAAGCCTCAACAGGGCCAGCCTTGAAGTTTCGGTCCAGGCCCTCGCGACTTTGACTCTGGCGCTCTCCAGCTCCCCTAGGCCCGCAGTTGCCGGCGATTCCGTGACCTACGTGGCCACGCTGAGCAACACAGGACCCAGCACAGCGTTGAATTTGGTGGTCACCTTCTCTTCGACGAACTTCAACGTCACCGGTATCGAAAGTAGCACTCTTTCATGCGATGTGCCGGAAGCGATGTGCTCTGGGAGCCTAGGCCCAGCCAGCCAAGCGGCCATCAAAGTTACCGGCAGCCTCTCGTCCGATCAACGGCAGCCGATCAAGCTGGGCGCTAGCACTAACTTTTCCACTCCAGGTGACAAGCCGAGCACAGAACTCGCCATCCCAGTCGTGGCAGTCTCTGATATCACGGCTAAGCTGAACGTCGACCCTGAAAATGGGATAATACGAGGCGCCCCTGTGACCTTCACTCTGACCGTCCACAACAATGGCCCGAGCGACGCCAATCTGGTGCAAGTAGAGGATCGGTTGCCAACCCTTCTCGACATGCCGAGCCTGCAGAGATCCGATTGCAGCGAGAGTGGGCTAGCGACCTCGCTTCAGATGGGCGATCTTTCCGACATCGTCTCCTTAGTCTTTGGCAAGAGCGTCTGCTACAAGCTCATGGGCAGGGTTAAGGTCCAACCGACCGACGGTACCTCGCTCCCGTCCCCCCTCTTCAACCTGTCCTCGGCGACGCCGCTCGACGCCCGCGACCCCGATCTGGGCAACAATACAGCTCTCGTTGCCAACTCTCTCTCCGATACTCAGCCGCCGCGCGTGACGGGAGCGATGAGCGTTTCCGGCCACTTCGTCTGCGGTGGAGAGGTCGTATATCGGGTGGCCCTTGCCAACAATACGCAGGCCATCTCCGGGGTCACCTTCACAGATCAACTTCCTACCGGGCTCAAATTGAAATCCGCAGGGGCCGTTTCAGGAAGCCTGTCGCAAGTGCCCACATCCAATCAGGTCAACTGGAGTGGTGATATTTTACCGCTGAGCACCGTTGAGATCGTGATCGTCGCGGAAATCAGCGCAGAATCTGATCAACGGATCGAGAACCAGGGAGAGATCAACATCGACGGTGCACAGACCCACGACCCCTATCACGGTCCCTATCAGGCCGGTGCGGAGACGAAGACCGGCTTCGACTCCACGTGCCCGACGGCCGTTACACCTCCACTTTAAGCGTCAACAAGCCCGACGCCGTGCCGTCCAGGAGGTTGGCTGTACTGATCACGGGAAGCTCTCTCGCCTTCTCGACGTCGGCGGGCAGGAGGGAGACGTGGAGCTCGGTGGCGCTGAAGTAGGTCGTCGCGCGGAAGTCCGCACCGATCTTGACCGTCGGGAGGTCCTGCCGGTTGCCTTATTCCCCATCCTTGTCCGCGCCGGCGGGCACTTCGTCGAGATTCACCGGTAGTGGCGCGGGATTCCGACTCGTCATCGGACCCGCGAGATGGATCATGTGCGGAGGTGGCGCGATGCCGATGCGCCGGTTCAAGTCGTAGCGGCAGCCGGTAGTGAGGAAGTCGAGCTTCATGCCCATCATGGCGACGGGCTGGCCGCGGTGGACGGCGTGGCTGTCGGTAAAGCGCATCTGGGAGGCGTCCACCACCATCACCGCCCCGGCGCCGAGAACGGAGAGCTCGCCGGCGCCGCTCAAGATGGCCGCGGTGTCCTCGTCGATACCCACGCCGAGCGGCGCGGGGTTGTAAGACAGCGCGGTCAGCAGGCGGCCGAGCCGGTCGCGGCGCCGAAAGTGCTGATCGATGATCAGGTTGGGTGCAAGTCCCAACCCTTTCGCCAGATGGACGAGGCGGCGGCGCGGCGTGGAGCCACCTTCTCCCAAGGCGATCATGTGCTCGGAGAGCAGCGCCGCGCCGGCACTGGTGCCGGCCACCACCATGCCGGCGGCATGGCGGCGGCGGATGGTTTCGGCGATCTCCGTGCCGCCCAGGGCCGAGGATAGCTTGAGCTGGCTGCCGCCCGTGATGAAGAGGCCAGTCGCGAATTCCAGCAGGTCGTGGGCTTCCGCGCCTGACTCCATGGCGTCGGTGCGGGTCTCGATCTTCAAGACCTCAACGTTCTCGGCACGCAGGGCCAGAAACAGATCGGCGTAGCGGTCGCCGGTCTCTGGCGATTCCGAGGCCGTCGCGAGCACCACAAGATTGGCATCCGCGCCGCCGGCGGCCTCCAGAAAGTAGTTGAGAATGACGCGCTCGCGCGTCTTGTCCTCGGCGCCGCCGATGGCGATCAGCAAGCCAGGTTGACCGGTGTGAGGCGCAGGCAGGATTTCCATGACCAGACTCCCCCGCAAGAAGGATACCAACCGGAATCTTGCCCGCTACTCTCCGTCTTTTCCCTCGGCACGCAGGGCGTAGCCGACGCCGCTGACGGTCACCAGGTAGCGCGGCTGGGCGGCGTCGGTCTCGATCTTCTGGCGTAGACGATGGACGAGCTGCTTCAGAAGCTGGCGGTCGCCTGCGCCGCGCGAGCCCCAGACGTGGGCGAGCAGGCGTTCCGGCGGCAGGGTGTGGCCGGCGTTGGCCAGGAGAACCTGGAGTAGCCGCAGCTCCAGCCGGGTCAGCCGAACCGGTTTGTCTCCAGCCACTGACACCGATGCCAGCTCCAGATCCAGCATCAAATCTCCGGCGGCCAGGGGCGCCGGCTTCTCCACTCCTCCCCGCCGCAGCAGGGCTCGCACCCTCGCCAGCAGAGTGCGCGGGCTGAACGGCTTGGTCAGGTAGTCGTCCGCTCCGAGGTCGAGAGCCTGGACCTGGTCCTCCTCGGCGTTTCGCACCGTCAACATCATGATGGGAATGGTGGAGCCGTCGGCGCGGATCTGGCGGCAAACTTCCAGGCCGGAAAGGCGCGGCAGGTTTACATCCAGAATCACCAGGGACGGCGCCTCGCGCTCGAAAGCGGTGAGGGCCGAGGGCCCGTCCGCCGCGTCCACGACGACATATCCTGCCTGGCGCAGGGCGTAACCGATCAGCCCCGCAAGCTCCAAGTCGTCGTCGACCACGAGAATCTTCACGCCGCCGTGCCTTCCAGAGCGAGTTTCCTGGGAAGTGCCACCGTCATGCGAGCTCCCCTGCCGCCGGTGCCCAAGCTTGCAGTCACCTCGCCCCTGTGCCGCTCGACGATCGAGCGCACGATCCACAGTCCCAGTCCCATACCGCCCGTCTCCGGCTCCTCCCCCTCGCCGGCCCGGCGCACGAAGCGGTCGAACAACGCGCCACCCGACTCATCAGGGAAGCCCGGACCTTCATCCTCCACCCACAGGCAGACCGTCCCCTCCTTCACCGCGCCGCCGACATGGACCGTCGAGCCCGTGGGGCCGAATTTGTGGGCGTTGGCGAGGAGATTGACAAACACCTGGACCAGCCGCGGCGCGTCGCCAAGAACCTCCGGCAGAGGATAGGGAAGCTCGACCTCGATCGACTGGCCGCGCTGCGCGAGAAGCGGCGCCGTCATCTCCACGGCCTCTTCGAGCACCTCGTCGAGCGCCACCGGGCGGCTGCGAATCGAGTCCTGGCCGGATTCGATCCGTACGCTTTCCAGGAGATTGTCGATGAGCTGGGTCAGCCGCAGGCTTCCCCGTTCCAGCGACAGAACGAGATCGCGCGTTTCGCCTTCCAGCCCCCCCGGAGATTGCAAAAGCCGGTCCCGCAGGAGCTCGATGGATGCGAGCTGCGCCGAAAGCGGAGTGCGGAACTCGTGGGAGATGTTGGCCAGCACGGCGTCGCGCTGGCGGCGGGCCGCCTCGACGTCCGTTTCGTCCCGCATCACTTGAAACTGCTGCTCCTCCGCCGGCGGAGCGCTGGCGATCACCACGGCGCGGAGCCCGCCGTCGCGAAGCTGAAGGTATTCGGTGGCACTGGCGCCGCCGCGAAAGCGGGCGTGGAGGATGGGGCAGCTTTCATCGCAAGGCCGCATGCCGTCCTGCTCGCGAGACCCGCGAGGATTGAGGACGTCGCCGCAGAAGCGGCCAAGGGCGTCCTCGCGACGAATGCCCAGCAAGGCCGCCGTCTGCGGATTGAGATAGGTGATTCGCCGGTCGCGGTCGACGCTGAACACCCCCTCGGTGATGCCGGTGAGGATGGCCTCGCCCTCGGCCTGACGGCGGCGCAGCTCGGAGGTGAGCTGAAGCAGCCGGCGGCGCATCTCCTCCATGGTGGCGGCCAGAGTGCCGAGCTCCGCCCCGGGAGCGCGGGGAGCCGGCGTCGAGAGATCCCCCCGGCCGATGCGGGCGGCAGCCGCCGTGAGCGCCTCGACAGGCCGGGTCAGGCGGCGGCTCACCGCCCACCCGGAAAGAGTCGCGAGCGCCGCCACCAAGAGAGTCAGGAGAAAGAGATTTCGCACGAGGCGGGTGAGGGAACCGGACACGGTTTTCCCCGGCAGCGCGGTTTCGACCAGCGCCACCACGGCACCTGAGGGTGCACGCAGAGGGCGGACCGAGAGATACCTGTTTGCCTTCTTGAGCAGCTGCGAGCCTGGCTTGCCGCTCGCCAGCACCTCGGCCCTCAAGGGTACGCGGGGATCGTCGGTGTTTTCCAGGGCCCGCTCGGGATCAAGGATCGTCACCGGCAGCCTCACCTGAGTCTCGATCTGGCGGGCGAACGGCGCGTCGAGAACCAGCGCCGAAGCGGCGGCCGAATCAGAGGAAGAGACGAGGGGCGAGACCGCGGCCAGCAGGAGCTTGCCGTCCGGCAGCCGGGTGAGCGTGGTGATCCCCTCGGAGCCGGCGCGGCGGGCTATCTCCTCCCAGGGAAGCGTCTCTCCGCCAAGGGCGAAGATACGGCCTTGGCTGAAGATCGCCACCCCGGAGAGATTGCTCGTGCCGCGGAAGCGATCGAGGAACACCCTCATCGCAGGCACGTCCCCTTCTCCCAGCAGGCGCTTCACCGTCGGCCGCTCGGCCAGCAGGTGAGCCGACGTGGCAACATCCCGCGCCGACCGCTCCACCGCCTCCTGCGCGCTCGCCCCTGCCAGATTCACCCGCGCCAGCGCCTGTTCCTCGGCGAACCGCTCGATCAAGCCCACCGCCGCCATCGCCACGGCCACCACGGCGATGAGGACGAGCCCCGCGTTGAGGCCGATGAGGAGGGTGCTGAGAGAAAGGCGTCGCATCATTGAATCGTCTCGACGGCCTTGGATCCCGGAAGCATCTTAGGGCCTGAGTTCCGATAGGATACTGCCCAGACCGGGAGGTCCATATGGCCCAAGGGATCGACAATCGAACTGACCGACTCCTCCGAGAGGGCGCCGAGGCTTTCTGGAGCATGGTCGATCGAATTCGCCAGAAACTCGCCGGCCGCTCCTTTCCCGATAGCGCGGACCTGATCCGCGAGGATAGGGACCGTTGAATCGCTTGGATCGAAGATATCCCGGCCCCCCCTATCGCCCCATCCGCCACTCGATCACGCTCTTGATTGCCAGGGTGACCAGCGCCAACAAAGCCAGCAGGGATGCGACCGCAAACGCGGCGGAGAACTGGTACTCGTTATAGAGGATCTCGACGTGCAGGGGCATGGTGTTGGTAAGCCCCCGCACGTGGCCGGAGACCACGGAAACGGCCCCGAACTCGCCCATTGCCCGGGCATTGCACAACACCACACCATAGAGCAGGCCCCAACGGATCTTCGGCAGGCTCACTCGCAGAAACATCTGCCATCCCGAGGCGCCCAGGGTCAGAGCCGCCTCCTCTTCGTCGCTCCCCTGCGCTTGCATCAAGGGGATCAGCTCCCGGGCCACCATGGGCGAAGTGACGAACATCGTCGCCAGCACGATGCCAGGCACGGCGAAGATAATTCTCAGATCGTGGCTCTGGAGCCAGGGACCGAAAAAACCATGGGCCCCGAAGAGCAGCACGAACATGATGCCGGAGATCACCGGCGAAACCGAGAACGGCAGATCGATTAAAGTGATCAACACGTTCTTGCCGCGGAAGCGAAACTTGGCGATCGCCCACGCCGCGGCCAGACCGAATAGGAAATTGATCGGCACGGCGATGAAGGCCACCAATAGCGTCAGCCGTATGGCCGCCAGGGCGACCGGCTCCTTGATCGCGGCGATGTAGACCGCCATCCCGTCCTTGAAGGCCTCATAGAAAACCAGGACGAGGGGCAAGAACAGAAAGAACCCGAGGAAAACCAGAGCTGTCCCGATCAGCGACCAACGGACCCAACGCGGCTCGTTCAACGCCCGCGGCCGAACGGGCTCCGCCAAGCTCATGCGGCTTCTCCCGCGCGCAGCCGCCGGTTACGCCGCCAAGCCAGGAAATTGACCAGGAACAACAGGGCGAACGAGACGATCAGGAAAACCATGGCGATCGCCGTCGCTCCCGCGTAGTCGTACTGCTCCAGCTTGATCATGATGAGAAGGGGTGTGATTTCCGAGTGCATGGGCATGTTGCCGGCAATGAAGATCACCGAGCCGTACTCGCCCAGCGCGCGGGCGAATGCGAGGACGAAGCCGGTGGTCGCGGCCGGCATCAGCTCGGGCAGGATCACCCGCCGAAACGTCGCCCAGCGGCCGGCGCCCAGGCTGGCCGCCGCCTCCTCGACCTCCGGATCGAGATCTGCCAGCACCGGCTGCACCGTCCGCACCACGAAGGGAAGGCCGATGAAAGTCAGGGCCACCACCACTCCCAATGGCGTAAAGGCTACCTGGATACCCAGCGGCTCCAGCCAGCGGCCCACCCAGCCGTTCTTGGCGTAAATCGTCGCCAGGGCGATACCGGCTACGGCCGTGGGCAGGGCAAACGGCAGATCCACGAAGGCGTCGATCAGCCGCCGGCCCGGAAAGCTGTAACGCTCCAGCACCCAGGCCACGAGCAGACCGAAGACGACGTTGATCGACGCAGCGATGAACGAGGCCCCCAGGCTCAGCCGGTAGGCGGCGAGAGCCCTGGGTCCTGAGACCGTGGCCCAGAAGGTGTTCCAGGTCATCGTCGCCGTCTTCAGGAAGACGGTCGATAACGGAATCATCACCATCAGGCCGAGGTAGAGCAGGGTGAAGCCGAGCGCCAAGCCGAATCCCGGCAAGGGGCTCCCCCCGCGCAAATGCCGGCTTCGCCTTCCTGAAGCCGGCAAGGCCGGCGCCACCTCGGCCACGCTCACCTACCTGCCGGCTCCGTAAATCTGGTCGAAGACGCCGCCGTCGTCGAAGTGTGTCTTCTGCGCCTTGGTCCAGCCGCCAAAAACCTGATCGATGGTGAACAGCGTCAGTTGTGGGAACTGCTTGGCGTACTTCTGCGCCACCGCGTCCAGCCGCGGCCGGTAGTAGTGCTTCGCGGCGATCTCCTGCCCCTCAGGGGTGTAGAGATACTCCACGTAAGCTTTGGCGACGGTCGCGGTTTTGTGCTTGGCAGCCACCTTGTCCACCACCGCCACCGGCGGCTCGGCCAGGATGCTCGACGACGGCGCCACGACCTGAAACGCGCCCTTCTCTCCGAGCTCGCGCACCGCCAGCAGGGCCTCATTTTCCCAGGCGACGAGCACATCGCCGATCCCCCGCTCGACGAAGGTCACGGTGGAGCCGCGGGCGCCGGTGTCGAGAATCGGTACGTTCTTGTACAGACGGCTGACGAAATCCCTTGCCTTGGCCTCGCTGCCATATTTTTTCAACGCCCAGCCCCAGGCCGCCAGATAGTTCCAGCGGGCTCCACCAGAGGTCTTGGGATTGGGTGAGATCACCGCCACGCCGGAACGCACGAGATCGTCCCAATCCTTGATCTTTTTCGGATTGCCCTTGCGCACCAGGAACACGATCGTCGAGGTGTAGGGGGAGCTGTTGTTGGGCAACCGCGTCTGCCAGCTTTTGTCGATCAGGCCGGACTTGGCGACCGCGTCGACGTCATAGGCCAGAGCCAAGGTGACGACGTCGGCCTCCAACCCGTCGATCACCGACCGCGCCTGTTTGCCCGAACCGCCGTGCGACTGCTGGACGGTCACTTCCTGCCCGGTTTTTCCCTTCCAGTACTTCGCGAATGCGCCGTTGAAGTCCTGGTAGAGCTCGCGGGTGGGATCGTACGAAACGTTGAGCAGCTTGATGGGTGCGCCCAGCGCCGGCATCAGCCCCAGCGTGAACACAAGGAGCGGCAGAAGAAATGGTTTTTCCATGGTAGAGCTTTCCTTTCTTCAGATCCTCAGAACTGGATCTGGAAGCGGCTGAAGAAGATCTTCTCGTCCTCGCGATCGCCGGTGGTGAAGCCGCCATCGTACGTCGTCCGCTCGTAGTCGAAGAGCAGCCGCACGTTGCGATTCAGGTACCAGTTCAAGCCCACCGCCACCGCCTGCTCCGACCGGATGGCCGTGGCCGGGTTGGCGAAGACGGGGAAGGTGGCGGGATCGACGTCGAGCTTGCTGACGCGCACCTTCACTTCCCAGGCTCCCCAGGTGTGCGCCGCCGGGTCGAACACCACCTTGGGATCGACCGAACGATAGGTGGGCACGCCGCCGGTGATGACCCACGAGGCCGCAGCCTGCCACGAGCGATGATCCAGCTCCCGGCTTTCGGCGCCCCGCGTCACGTCCTGGCGGGACGACGCGTATTCGGCGAGCAGGCCGAAGCGACCGCTGTACAAATACGCTTGCGGAACGATGCGCACGTGGCGGCCGTCGGCGATCGTCGTATTTGGAGCCGTGCCGTCCGAACGGTAGGCGAAGACGGTCGCCTGTCCAGGCGAGCGGTAAGACGGCAGGCCCGGCGCAGCTGGTGTACCCGACTGGTTGCCGGACGTGCCGGCGATGCCGAAGCCCAGATTCTTGAGCGGGCCGCTCCCCTGAACGAAAGGCTGAAAGAAAAGACGCGCCGCCACGTCTTTCTCGCTGTTGGTGTCGGCGTCGGCGATGCCGCCGTCCACCACGCCGTTGAAAACTCCGATCTGATAACTGGCGACGCCGCCCCCGAAATCACCGGCAATCTGGACGCCGAGGTCGCGGTTGGGCACCAGGTTGGTGGGCAGGGCGCGCTCGACGAACAGGAGGTCGGCGCCCGATTGCAGGCGCTCGAGACCCACCGGCGGCTTGAACTTGCCGGCGCGGACGCGGAAGGCGGGGCTGAACCGCCCCTCGATGTACGCGTCCTGAAGAACAGTTTGGCCGGCGCCGAAGTCCGGCATGATGCGGAAGTCGAAGATCTTCGGCGGCAAGACGGTGAGGATGGTGGCCTCGGCTCGCAGGTGGCGGGCAAGGCGTCCGGCGAAGGAAACGTCGGCCTTGCCCGGCTCGCCCACGGCGACGCAGATCAGCCAGCGCTCCGGCGCCCGTCCAGACGCACCCGGTGGCACCAGCAGGAGATGGTGGTGTCCGGCGGAGATGACCTCCTCGGCCAGCTTCACGCCCTCCTTGGACGCATGCCCCAGGATTACCAGGTCGCAGGGCCGGCGCGACGTCTCTTCGGCCACCGCCGCGGGCGTTTCGTCACCCGTGGCGCGGCGGGGCGGAGGTCGTCGACCTCCAGCCCCAGC
>DATIOS010000652.1:0-5490 GCA_035472915.1 Thermoanaerobaculia bacterium | reverse complement strand
CAGGAGAACGCCCGGCCATAGCTTGAGGGCCGTCGCAAGACCGATCGCACCTGCCACAACTCCAAATCGATCACGCTTCACTCCCCACCACGCCAGCACCACGAGAAAAAGCAAAATCGGATTGACCTGACCCAGAACCATGTTCTCCGCCACGGTTCCGCTCAGCGCCCACAAGGCAGCGACCATCAGCAGGGCCTTGCGATCGTTGCCCAGGATTCGCACCAGGAGAAATCCGGCGGCGGCCAGGCACAACCAATTGGCGATAAGCCAGACGACCCGCGCCTCAGGAAAAGGCAGCCAGGCGACCGGCAGAACGATCAGAGGCGTCAGCGGCGGATAGTCGAAACCCTTGAGCTCATACGGCGAGCGGCCAGCCAGCAGACTGGCCGCAGCCGCGTAGTAGTGGCGGAAGTCGGCGTCGTTGCGAGCGAGGACACTCAACGGCAGCCACAGGCTGAAATAGAGGAAAACACCGGCCAGCCCGGCGAACAAGGCATAGAAGGTCCACCTGCGGCCGGTCTCTGAAGTCATGAATCTCCTGCCGACACACCGGTCTCCCTTTGGGATCTCAAGAAATCGCAGATTCGGATACTACCTCACGGGCGTCCACACCCTGCCGGGCCAGACACGCTATCCTCCACGGATGATTGCCTTCGCGCCCCGCCGCCTCACGTCGCCTGCGGAGACTTCGCTTTGAACGGTCCCGACGCCGCCAATCCTGGAGTCCGCCGGCTGGAAGCGCCGGTGCTGGTGGACCGGCGGGGCACCACGTGGGCGCTGGGAGTAATAGACGTCAGCGTTCGGTTTGCTGACCGCACGGTGCTGGCCGAGGCTCCCGTGCCAGGGATTTCGGCGGAGCTTGCCCGATCGGTGCGCGAGGCCGCCGTCCGCTTCGCGGGCGCCAAGGGCAAGCCCGGTGCCTTCACCGTGTCCTTCCTGGCCGATCCGGCGAAGGGTGAGCACCGCTTCTCCGGCACGGCAGCCGGACTGCCGGAGGCCGTCGCCGTGCTCGAAGCGCTCAACGAGCTGGATCTGCCCGCGCTGGAGGCTCATATCTCTCGCGGCGGCACGCTGGACGGCGAGCTCCCCGAGCCGCGCGGCCATGCCCTCCAGGTCGCCCTCTCGGCCCTCGATCCAGAGGACGGCTTCGCTCCCCGCCCGGGCGTGGTGGAATCGCTGCGCCTCCCTGCCGGGGCGGGCCTGCGCGCCGATCCGGCGGTGGAAGAAGGGAGCGTCCCCGCCGCTCCCGGTTTTCTCATCACCCGCGTCACCGCCCATGGGCGCACGCGGACCGAAGCACTCGACCGTCTGCAGCGCGGCGTGGCCGCCACCACGACCGTGGTGAGTGGCGGCACCACCGACAAAGCATTTCTCGCTGAGGTTCTCGATCGCCCCGAGCTGACGGGTCAGGACGCCGAGCCAGAGTGGCTGGAGCGTCTGGTGGCCTCCGGCGAGCACCTTCCCAAACGGGGCGCCGAGGTGGCCCTGCTGGCCGTCGCCATCGCAGTCTATGAGGAAGAATCGGCCGCCAGCCGAGCCCTCTTCTACGAATCCGCGGCCCGGGGCCGGCCCGAAACTCCCCGGGAGATCGGTAGCTCCGTCGAGCTTCGCCACCGCGGCCTAACCTACAGCGTGCGCATCGCCCGCCTCGGTCACGACCTCTTCCGGATCGAAGCCGAAGGCCGCCGACTGGACGTTCGGGCCGGGCTCGCCGGACGCACCGGCCGGTCCCTCGCCTGCGGCGAAAAGAGCTGGCGTGTCTCTCTCGCGGCCCAGGGACACTGGAAGCTGGTGGAGGTGGACGGCATCCCCCACCGTATCGAGCGGGCCGCAGACCTGGGGACGGACCCGGCAGAGGCAGCGGCCGGCGATCTCGACAAGACTGACAAGATCCAGCGGCGGGTCCGTTTCGACGGACTGGAGGCTGCCCCCGAGGCTGCGCCCCTTGAAGCCGCTCGCCGCCTCATGCTTGGCTACGACGTCGAGCCCCAGACCGTGCAGAGACGGCTCGCCGAGACCCTTGGCGCCCACGGCGACGCGGGTCTCGAAAGGGAGATCCTTCGCGCCTTCGTGGACATCTCCGCTCTTTTCCGCCGGCAGCCGGCCGCGGATGAGGCGAACGAGGGCCGCCACAGCGCCGGCGAGTATCTCTTCACCTTCCTGCGGGACCTCGACGCCTGGGAGACGGGCCTGCCCACGGCGTTCCTCGCCAAGCTTCGCCACGCCCTGGCCCACTACGGAGTGGGGAGCCTCGACCGCTCCCCGGACCTGGAGGAGAGCCTCTTCCGCATTGCCATCTCCCATCACCGGCTGCCGCAGCAGGTGCCGGCCGTCCTGGCCCTCCTGGAACGCCACCTGGAGCCGGGAGATCGCCCGGATCGCCCCGGCGGTCCCGGAAGCGATGATTTCCGCGGCCTGCTGGAGCGGATGATCTCCGAAACGCAGGGCAGCGAGCCGGCGGTGCACGACCTCGCCCGCGAGGTGCGCTACCGGCTCTTCGACCGGCCCCTGCTGCTCGCCGCCCGCGAGCGGGCCTACACGGCGGTCGAGGCCGATCTCGCCCGTCTGGCGACCGTTCCAGGCCCGGAAGAGCGGGCTTCACTGATCAGCGCCCTGGTCGATTGCACCCAGCCTCTCCACCGCATTCTTTCCCAGCGTTTCGCGAGCGCCGGCTTAGGGTTGCGGCAGGCTCTGCTGGAAATCATGGTCCGCCGCTTCTACCGCATTCGCGAGCTGCGAGGCGTTTCCTTCACCGCGGTGGGGGAACAGACTTTCGTCATCGCCGGCTACGATTATCAGGGCTCCCACGTCCACCTCATTGCCTCTCACGCCGGGCCTGAGGGCCTGGCTCCCAGCCTAGCGGCCGTGCGCGGACTCGCCAGCCAGGCAGCTCCAGGATCGGAGATCGTGGCCGACCTCTACTTCTGGAGTCCCGGCCCGCTCATGGACGAGGACGCCGCCGCCGCGGAGATCGCCGCCCTGTTGGCGGGCACGGACTATCCCCAGGATCTCCGGCGCGCGGCGGTGACCGCCTCGTTTCCGGACGGCATTCGCAACTTCACGTTCCGCCGCGGCGACGAAGCAGACGGCGCTTTCCGCGAGGAACGGGTCTACCGCGGCATCCATCCCATGATGGCCCTGCGCCTCCAGCTCTGGCGCCTCCAGAACTTCCAGCTGGCGCGCCTGCCGTCCGCCGAAGAAGTGTTTTTCTTCCACGGCGTGGCGCACGAAAATCCCCGGGACGAGCGGCTGTTCGCCATCGCCGAGGTGCGCGACCTGACGCCGGTGCTGGACGCCGAGGGCAACGTCACCGAGCTCCCCCAGCTGGAGCACATGTTGATGGAAGCGCTGGCGGGCATTCGCCGCTTCCAGGCCCATCGCGCCCCGACCGAGCGCCTGCAGTGGAACCGAGTCCTGCTCTACGCCTGGCCTCCGGTCGAGCTGCGGCCGGACGAGCTCGAGGCCATCGTCCGCCGGCTGGCGCCCCTGGCCGACGGGCTCGGCCTGGAAAAAGTGGCGGTGCGCTGCCGCATCCCCGATCCGCAGGGGGGCGAGCTGCGCGACTGGGTGCTGGAGATCTCCAATCCCAGCGAAGGGGCCATCGTGCTGCGCTTCCGCAAGCCCAAGGAAGTGCCGCTCAAACCGCTGCGGGAGTACGCGCAGAAAGTCGTCGACCTGCGCCGGCGGGGCCTCCCCCACCCTTACGAAGTAGTGAAGCTGTTGGCTCCGCCGCGTCGCGACGGCCAGGCTCCGCTGGCGGCCGGCAGCTTCGAAGAGCACGATCTCGACGACGAGGGCCGTCTGGTGCCGGTCGTCCGCCCCTACGGCGGCAACCAGGCCAACGTCGTGGTGGGCGTCGTCCGCAATGAAACCGAGCGCTATCCCGAAGGCATGGCGCGCGTGATCCTGCTGAGCGATCCCAGCCGCGGCATGGGAACCCTGGCCGAGCCCGAATGCCGGCGAATTCTCGCAGCTCTCGATCTGGCGTGGGACTTGGGCGTGCCGCTCGAATGGTTCGCCCTGTCCGCCGGCGCCAGGATCGCCATGGACAGCGGCACGGAGGTCATGGACTGGACGGCAAGAGTCCTGCGAAAGCTGGTCGAGCTCACGCAACAGGGACTGGAAGTCAATGTCGTGGTGTTGGGCATCAATGCCGGTCCCCAGTCGTACTGGAACGCCGAGGCCGCGATGCTCATGCACACCCGGGGGATCGTCATCATGACCCCCGAAGGCGCCATGGTGTCGAGCGGCAAGCAGGCCCTCGACTCCTCGGGCGGCGTCTCGGCCGAGGACAACCAGGGGATCGGCGGCTACGAGCGGATCATGGGACCCAACGGCCAGGCGCAATATTTCGCCCGCGATCTCGCCGAGGCCTGCCGCATCCTGCTGCGTTACTACGAGCACGCCTACAGGGCGCCGGGCGAGCGCCTCCCCCGCGCCGCTCACACCCTCGATCCGCGCGAACGGGACGTCCGCGAGTTTCCCCACGACGTTGATGGCGCCGGGGGCGGCGACCTGCCGACCGTGGGAGATATTTTCTCGGAAACCGCCAACCCCGGACGGAAAAAACCTTTCGATATCCGGCGCGTCATGGCCGCGGTCATCGATCAGGATCACGAGCCGCTGGAGCGCTGGTACGGCATGCGCGACGCCGAGATCGCCGTCGTCTGGGACGTTCATCTGGGCGGCTGGCCGGTTTGCCTTTTGGGATTCGAGTCCAAGCCCCTGCCCCGGCTGGGCTGGACACCGGTCTATGGCCCCGACCATTGGGCGGGCGGCACCCTCCCTCCCCTGGCGGCGAAGAAAGTGGCGCGGGCGATCAATTCGGTGAGCGGCAATCGGCCCCTGGTCGTCCTCGCCAACCTCACGGGTTTCGACGGCTCACCGGAGTCGATGCGCCAATGGCAGCTCGAATACGGCGCCGAGATCGGCCGCGCCGTGGTGAACTTCAAGGGGCCGATCGTCTTCTGCGTCATCGGCCGCTATCACGGCGGCGCTTTCCTCGTCTTCTCCGCCGCCTTGCAGGACCATCTGGAAGTGGCGGCCCTGGAGGGGAGCCAGGCGTCGATGCTCGACGGCACGTCGGCCGCGGCCGTGATCTTCGCCCGCGAGCCCACCGAAAAACGGCGCGAGGCCGCGATGGAGATCGACCAGATCCACGACGTCGAGCGGGCTCGGTCGGTAGGCTCCATCCATCAAGTCATTGCCCCCGAGCGCCTGCGCCCCTATCTCATCGACGCCGTCGAGCGGGGAATGGCCAAGGCGACGGGCGATCAGTGAGAGAATAGGCGGCACCATGAGTCCCGCATCTCGTCCGTACCCGTGGAAGACGTTCGCGTTCCTCTCGGCCGCCGGCACGCTCACCGGGCCGCTCGTCCTCCCTTATTTTCTGGGCCTGGCGGCGACCGCTCCCGTTCCACCGCCGCCGGAATCGATGTCGATGGGCATGCTCGTGCTCGCCGCGCTGGCTCGCAATCTCATCATGCTCGT
>DATIOS010000651.1:0-2139 GCA_035472915.1 Thermoanaerobaculia bacterium | reverse complement strand
CTTCCGACGTCGACGGTCTCATCTATCCCAAGGGGCCGACGGGCTTCCGTCCGATGCCGATGGCGGCTCTGCCGTTTCCCAGCATTCTCGTGTCCAGCGAGGACGATCCCTGGATCAAGCCCAGCCGCGCCCGGCAGGTGGCGGACGCCTGGGGCAGCCGGCTCGTCAACATCGGTGCCGCCGGACACATCAACACGGCGAGCGGCCATGGCCCCTGGCCGGAAGGACGCCTCCTGTTGGACGAGCTGCTGGGTTGACGCGGACGTAGCGCCGGCTCTTCGTTACGGACTTTCATTGTACCGGTAGATCGGTTCCTCGGACGGCGGTGCAATGTCGCCGTCAGGCCGTCTCCTTCCCGCCATTCGGGTTTCCGCGATAGCATTCCCCCTGTATTCCTGAACCGAACCGCGGCCGTCTCGACTTGGCGAGACAGAGGGAGGGTGTCCTCATGATGTGGTACTACCGGCGAGGTGAGGCCCAGATGGGGCCGGTGAGTTGGGAGGATCTGGTTGGCGCCGCGCGAGCGGGCGGTTTGGGGACGGGCGACCTGGTGTGGACGGACGGGATGGCGCAGTGGCAGCCCGCGGCGTCGATTCCGGGATTGTTGCCGGAGCAGATGCCGGGCGCGATGCCGCCGACGCGCCCTGCCTATACCGGCCCTGCCTATGCCGGCCCGGCGCGGCCCGCCGCGGGCGACGATCCCATGATGCGCATGCTGCTGCCCGTGGGGCGGTCGGGTTGGGCGATCGCCGCCGGTTATCTCGGCCTGCTGTCGTTCCTGGGAATCTTTGCGCCCATCGCCGTGATCGTCGGCATCGTGGCGGTTCGCGACATCAAGAAGCATCCGGAAAGGCACGGTCTGGGGCGAGCCTGGTTCGGCATCGTCATGGGGGCCCTGGGCACGATCGCCATCGCCGTCATCATAGGGTCCACGCTGATTCCGAATCTGATCCCGAAGTAGCGCCCCGCTTTCCTCACATCTGGGAAACGCGCTCGCGGACGCTTTGCCGCAGTGCCGGGGCCAGGCGCTCGATCTCGCGCTCGATCTCGTCGATGGTTTCGGCAGCTCCCGCCAGTGTGCTCTCGCGGGCCTGGAGCTCCAAGGTGTGGCTCAAGCCAGCCAGGCGTAGGGCTCCGAGCTGCGCGCTGCCCCCTTTGAGGGAATGAGCGGTGAAGGCGAGGGCTTCGCCATCGCCGGCCGCCAAATCTTCTCGCATGCGGGAGACACGGCGGGGCGCTTCGCCCAGGAAGCTATCGACGATCTCACCGACGACGGAGCGGCCGCTGACCGTTTCGAGCTGGCGCAGACGATCGAGATAGGTGGGATCGAGCAGCGGAGGCTCGCCGGCCGGCTCCGGCGCGGGAGAGGTAAGCGAGGGAACCGCCACGCTGCGCAGCGCGGCCTGGAGCTCGCGGATGAGAACGGGCTTGCTGAGAAAGCCGTCCATGCCGGCGGCGAGGCAGGCATTGCGGTCTGCGACCAGGGCGCTGGCGGTCATCGCCAGGACGCGAGGGCGCTGGGCCTCCGGCCACTCGGACTGAATGCGGCGCGTCGCTTCCAGGCCGTCCATGTCGGGCATCTGCACGTCCATGAGGACGACGTCGTAGGGCTGGCGGTGGAGGGCGGCGAGGACCTCGTAACCGTTGCCGGCCACGTCGGCCGAGTAGCCCAGCCTTTCCAGGAGAAGAAGCGCGACGCGCTGGTTCACGGAGTTGTCCTCGGCGACCAGGATGCGCAGGGGAAGGCGTTCGCCGAGCTGCGGGTCGGGAGCGTGCAACGCTTCGGGCGTCCGGCTCGCCAAGGCGCTGGCCAGGGCGCCGGTGGCCTGCCGGCAGCGGATGGTGAAGTGGAAAACGGATCCCTTGCCGGGCTTGCTCTCCACCCACATGGAACCGCCGAGCTTCTTGGCGAGCCGCTGACTGATGGCGAGCCCCAGGCCCGTACCGCCGTAAATGCGGGTGTTGGACGAGTCCGCCTGGCTGAACGGCTTGAACACGGCGAAACCCCGCCGTCACCAGCGCGAACGGGAGCCACGGCAGGACGACGAGCGCGAGAAGGAGCGCCAGCCGCGCCGAGTAGCGCGCCGCCGACTCGCCCGGGCGCCACCCGAACACGCGGTTCAGGCGGGCGTCGAGGCG
>DATIOS010000650.1:0-8775 GCA_035472915.1 Thermoanaerobaculia bacterium | reverse complement strand
GCGGGCCCATCTGCATCCAGCCGCTGGTGCCGTCAAAAGCCCGCACCATGGAGCCCATGGCGGTGGTCATCTCCGTGCGCTCGGCGTCCGGATAGCGGCGATAGCTCACCAGGGTCGGGACGGCGATGGGCTGCGGCGCGCCGGGCGGAGTCATCGTGGCGCTGCCCTTGGAGATCTGCGTTTTCTGCTCGACGAACGCCTTGCCGCCGAGAGCAGCCTGGGCCTGGCGCAACAGCTCCAGGGCCTTGGCATCGGCCGCCGACGGGGCGGCCTGCGCCGCTTTCGGCTTGCGCAGGTCGTTGCGCAACAGGTCGAGGTCCGCGATCGGAACGACCTCGACCTCGGGAAATGATTTCTTGAGCGGCTCGAGGAAGGCCGAGGCGTTGCCCGCCAGGACGATGGCCATGCGCTCCGGATGGATTCGCTCCTTGGCGAAGCGTTGGACGTCGGCGGCGGTGACGGCGGAGATTTTCTGGTTGTAGCTCTCCAGGAAGTCGCGGCCGTAACCGAACTTCATGGCTTCCAGCACTTTGTCGGCGATGCCGTCGGCGGTCTCGATCTCCAGGGGAAAAGCGCCGGTGATGAAGGTCTTGGCCGGTTCGAGCTCGGAGGATGGGACGGGCTGTTTCTGGAGGTCGCGCAGCACGTCGAGAGCCACTTTCATCGCCTCGACGGAGGTTTCGGTTTTGGTGAAGGTGCTCGCCACGAAGAAGCCAGCTTGCGTCGGCTCCACGAAATGGCTCTGGGCGCCGTACGAAAGGCCGCGCTTTTTGCGGATCTCTTCATAGAGCCGGGCTGAGGGGCTGCCGCCTGCCACCGAGCTGTAGACCTCGGCGACGAACAGGTCGGGATCGCGGTAGGGAATGGCCACTTGCGCCAGGCGGATCTCGGTCTGCACGGCATCGGGCTTGTCGATGACCAGGATGCGGTTTCGTTCGTAGCGTGGCGGCGTCACTTGCGGCAGATTGAGATCGGCGCCCTTGGCCCAGCCGCCGAAAGCCCGCTCGGCGCGGGCGAAGGCGTCGGCCGGCGTGACGTCTCCCACGATGGCGAGAAAGGATCCGTTGGGAACGTAATGACTCTTGTGGTAGGCGGCGAAGTCGTCCCGCGTCAGTCCGCGCAACGACTCGGGGGTGCCGCTCGCAGGCCGGCCGTAGGGATGGTCGCCGAAAATCATTCGCTCGACGGCCCGGGTTGCCAGATAGGAAGCGCTCTGCTGCTGGACCTGGAGACTGCTCAGCGCCTGGCGGCGCCAGCGGTCGATCTCCTCCGGCGGAAACGTGGGGTGGAGAACGATGTCGGCGAGCAGATCGAAGCCGAGATCGAGCTGGTCGGAGGTGACGCTGGCGGTGGCGAAGCCGTTTTCGAGTCCGGCGTTGGCGCTGATGCTGGCGCCCACGAAGTCGACGGCTTCGGCGATTTGCTGCGCCGAGCGCTTGGCGGTGCCTTTGGTGAGCAGGGACGCGGTGGCCTCGGCGAGACCGGCCTTCCCTTCCGGCTCATAGGACCGGCCGCCCTTGACCACCAGGCGCAACGAGACCAGCGGATCCTTGTGCTCTTCGATGACGACGACGCGCAGGCCGTTGGCGAGCGTTTTCTCCTGGAAGGCGGGAAAGTGGATTTCCTTGGCTGGAGCCGGCCCCGGCGGAGTGGCCCTCTTGCGAGTCTCCTGCTTGGCGTTCGTCTGCGCTTCCGCGCTGCCCGGGAGGCCGGAGACGAGGAAGCACAGCAGCAGAGCGGCCGAAAAGGGGAGGATGCGGTTTCTCATGGCTTCTTCACCTCGCTCGGGGCGGCGTCCTTGGCTCCAGGGCGCAGCGCCTCGGGGAGCATGTAGACCACGGTGAGATTTTCGGGGCTCAAGTAGGCGCGAGCCGCGCGTTGGACGTCGTCGGCGGTGACCTTCTGGTACAGGGCGAGCTGACGGTTGACGAGCGAGACGTCGCCGAGGATGACGGCGGAGTAGCCGATGGCGCCGGCTTTTTCCTGAACGGTCTGGCGGCCGAAGATGAGACCCGCGATGAGCTGATTCTTCGACTTCGCCAACTCGTCGGCGGAGACCGGCTCACTCTTCAAGCGGTTCACCTCGATTTGCAGCTCCTTTTCGGCGTCCTCCGGTTTCTGCCCCGACTGCAGGATGGCGAAGAAGAAGAAGACTCCGGGATCCTCCAACAGAATGGTCTGGCCGCCGGCCTCCAAGGCCATCTGCTTGTCGTAAACCAAACGCTTGTAGAGCCGCGAGCTCTCGCCGTTGGAGAGGATGTTGTTCGCCACTTCCAAGGCGTAGGCGTCCGGATGGCCGGCCTGGGGAATGTGATAGGTGAGCACCACGGTGGGAAGGGGAGTGTTCGAATGGTAGTCCGTCGTGCGGCGCTCGGCCGTCTGTGCCGGCTCCTTGGGAATGTCGCGCGGAATCGGCTTGCCCTGGGGAATGGGGCCGAAGTAGGTCTCCACCCACTTCATCGCCTGCACCGGGTCGAGGTCGCCGGCGACCACCAGGGTCGCGTTGTTCGGAACGTAGTAGGTGGCATGGAAGTCGCGGACGTCCTGGAGGGTGGCAGCGTCGAGATCGGCCATGCTGCCGATGGGCAGGATGCGGTAGGGGTGGGTGGTGTAGGTCTTGTCCAGCACCACTCCGAACAGGCGGCCGAAGGGGGGGTTGTCCACCCGCAGCCGGCGCTCCTCCTTGACCACGTCGCGCTCGGACTTGAAATTCTCCTCCGAGACGTCGAGCGCCCGCATGCGGTCGGCCTCCATCCAGAGCACGCGCTCCAGGTAGTTGGCCGGGATGGTCTCCCAGTAGAGCGTGCGGTCGAAGTCGGTGGTGGCGTTGTAGCGGCCGCCCACGGAGCTGATGAGGTTCTTGAACTCTTCCAGCGGAATGTTCTCCGAGCCTTTGAACATGATGTGCTCGAAGAGATGGGCGAAGCCGCTGCGGCCCTTTTTCTCGTCCTTCGAGCCGACGTGGTACCACAGCTGAACGTTCACCACCGGCGCTGCATGGTCCTCATAGAGGAGCACCTGCAAGCCGTTGGCGAGCTTGTGTGGCGTGATTTGCAGCGTCGGCGGCGTCACCTTGAGGGCGTCCGCGGCCTCGGCCGGAGCGGTCAGCGCCAGGAGGGCAAACCCGGCGAGACCGGCGATGAGCGCTTTCAACATCCGGGTCTCCTTTGCGAGGGAAGGGCCAATTAAGGGATCAGCTTCCTGTATTTTCGTCTACGTTACAACAAGCGGAAGGTTTGGAGTTGCTCCCGCTCGATCCGGCGCGGTAGTTTACTCCGCATGAGAACCCGACGAATCCGCTCGCTGTTCCCCATGCTCCTCCTCGCCCTGTCGTTGCCGCTGGCGGCGGCTCCGCCGGCCGCGACCGTTGCCCCGAAGAGCGCGATTCCCGCGCCTGCCGCGCCTGCGGACGTCGCGGCGCCTCCGGCCGACGCCCAGGTGACCGCCAGCGGGCTCGCCAGCAAGGTCCTCAAACCCGGCACCGGCAAGGATCATCCCGTACCTACCGACAAGGTGAAAGTGCACTACTCGGGCTGGACGACGGATGGCAAGCTGTTCGACTCCTCGGTGTCCCGCGGCAAGCCGGCGGTGTTCCCCTTGAACCGGGTGATCGCCGGCTGGACGGAGGGTGTGGCGTTGATGGTGGTGGGAGAGACGCGGCGGCGGTGGATTCCGGCCAAGCTGGCCTACGAGGGGCATCCCGAGAAGCCGCAGGGCATGCTGGTCTTCGACGTCGAGCTGCTCGACATCGTGCGCGTGCCGGACGTGCCGGCGGACGTGGCGGCGCCGCCGGCGGACGCCCAGCACTCCGAGTCCGGTCTCGCCTGGAAGGTGCTCAAAGCCGGCACCGGAACGCTGCATCCCAAGCGGGACAGCATCGTCCGCGTGCACTATGCGGGCTGGACGACGGACGGCAAGATGGTCGACTCCTCCTACGCCAAGGGCACCCCGGCCTCCTTCGGGCTCACCGATGTCATCCCGGGCTGGACGGAAGGCCTGCAGCTCATGACGGTGGGGGAGTCCCGCCGGTTCTGGATTCCCAAGGGTCTCGCCTACCGCGGTGCCCCCCACAAGCCGGAAGGAATGCTGGTGTTCGATATCGATTTGATCGAGATCACGAAGCCGTAACCAAAACCTTTTCATGTCGCGTTCGGACCGTAAAGCCCCGCCTCCGCCTCCCGATCCCGAGAACGGTCTTTGGCAGGGGCGGTCCGTGGCCCGGCGGTTCGTGTCGCCGGATGGTCTCACGGTGCTGGTGGGGCGCACGGCCGAGGACAACGACGTGCTGACCTTCAAGCTCGGGAGTCCGCGGGACTTCTGGCTGCATGTGGCCGCCGAGTCCGGCTCCCACGTCGTGGTGCGCAACCCCGAGGGATTGGAGCGCCTGCCGAAAGAGACGGAACAGCTCGCCGCCGGGCTCGCCGCCGGCTACAGCAAGGCGCGAAAGGGTGGCCGGGTGACCGTCCACCTCTGCCGCTGCGAGGACGTGAGCAAGCCCCGCGCTTTCCCGCCGGGCAAGGTTCTGCTCGACCGCTACCGGAGCGTTCAGGCATCGCCCTGGCGGCCGGATCAAGAGACCTGAGGGACTTCAGGGACCTCAAGGACAACAGGGACCAGTTTCCTGCTGTCCCTGGAGTCCCTGTTGTCTCTGCTGTCCCTGGTTTGGTGACTTACAGCGACTGCAGGATCACCGCGGCGCCGCTGCGGGCCACCTCGCCCGGAGAATCGACGTTGAGAGCCGTGAGCACGCCGTCCTTCACCACGGCGGCGTAGCGCTGCGACCGGAGGCCCATGCCGAAATCGCGGCAGTCGAGCTCCAGGCCCAGTGCTCTGGCGAAGTCGCCGTTGCCGTCGGCCAGCGGCACGATCTTGTCACCCACTCTCTGAGCCTTGAACCAGGCGGTAAGCACCTCGATGTCGTTGACCGCGGTACCTGCGACCACGTCGGCCCCCCGCGACTTGAGGTGATCGGCCAGCTCGATGTATCCGGGGAGGTGGTGGTCCGAGCAGACGGAGGTGAAGGCGCCGGGAACGGCGAAGAGCACTACGGTCTTCCCCTTGAAGAAGTCATCCGTCCAGACGCTCTCGAAGACGCCGTCCTGATTGGTCTGCAACTTGACGTTGGGGATTTTGTCCCCGATCTTGATCGCCATCGCACTCCCCCTTACACACTGATGCTAGCAGACTCGCTTCGAGCGCCGGCCGAGGGGCACAGCGTTTAAGCGCGAAACGCTTTAGCCATCTCCATCAACTCTCGTCAAAGGTTGGCATTTGGTGTGAGCCAGTGTCTGCGCCCAGCCTGTCTCTAGACGGCATGGGCTTGGTGATGACTTGTAATTCAGGAGGATGAAGTTATGTCGATTCGCCGTTGCGGGTTCGTTCTGGTGGGATTGTTGAGTGTCTTCGCCGCGGGAGCTTCGGCGCAGACTCTGACGTTTGTCGACGCCGCCGGGCCGACCGGAGAGGTGCTGGAAAATGGTACGGCGCGGTTGAGGCTGGCGAGCGCCCAGGACAATACGGACCCGTTCACGGCGGACCATGTGGCGGTACAGCTCCAGACGCAGTTCGCCGGCGATCAGGAGTTGCTGACGCTCACCGAGACCGGCCTGAATACGGGGGTCTTCGAAGGCTCCATCGGCCTGAGCCTTTCGCCGGGCTTCGGCGGCAACGGCATTCTGGAAACGTTGCGCAACGGCCCGCCTGATTTCCTTCCCGAGACGATCACGGCCACGGTTGGCCCTCTCACCGCCACGGCCCACACGGTTGCGTCGCGGGTGTTTTTCATCGACGCCTTCGGCCGCGAGACCGCGAGCTTCCCGGTGGGCGGTGCGGTGGGAGTGCGAGTGGTGGAGCCGGCGCGCAACTTTGATCCGCAGCAGCGGGAAACCACCCTGATCCAGCTTCAGGTGCCAGGCGATCAGGAGACCGTCAATCTCTTTGAGACCGGCTTCAACACCGGCATCTTCGAAGGCGTGATCGGCAGCGAACGCGGCGGCGCGCTCGCCAATGACGGCCGTCTGGAAGGCCAGGTGGGTCAAACGATTTTCGCCACCTATCAAAACGTCACCACGCCGAACCCGACCCAGGCGCAGGCGGCCTTCACCGGCGGCCAGGTGCTGTTCGTGGACGCGGCGGGCCAGCCGGCGAGCATCTATCTGGTGGGGACGAAGGCCCGCGTGCGGGTGGAAGACCACGGCGCCGACGTTCAAGCCTTCGCCGCCGACACGGTCATCGCTACGGTGACGACGGATGTTTCAGGGGACATCGAGAACCTGCCGCTCACCGAGACGGGTCCGAACACGGGCGTATTCGAGGCTGAGATCCAGCTGCGTCCGGGCTCGGCGCTATCCGGCAATGGGGTGCTCGAAGTGCTGGAGAATTTCGGCCCGCCGCACGAGTTCGACACCTTGCACGCGAGCTACACCGCGGCCTTCAACGGCGGCGTGTCCACGGCGCAGGCCGGGACGCTGAGCTCCCGGATCTGGTTCATCGACGCTTTCGGGAATGTGGTGACTTCCTACGCCCAGGGCAGCCGGGTCTACGTGCGGATCGAAGATCACCAGTTCAACGATCCCGCGGCGTTCGATCGGGCCTTCGCGCAAGTGCGGTCGGCGTCTGGAGACGTGGAGGCCCTCGAGCTGAACGAAACGGGCAAGACGACGGGGATCTTCGAAGGCTCGTTGCCGCTCGACTCGATCGGCGCGCCAAGTCAGGACGGGCGGCTTCAGGCGCGTGCCGGCGACGAGATCACGGCCACCGTCGGTCCGTTTACTGCCACGGCACACACGGTCGCCTCGCGGGTGTTCTTCATCGACGGTTTCGGCCGGGCGACGACAAGCTTCCCGGTGGGCGGTCCGGTGGGCGTGCGGGTGGTGGAGCCGGCGCGTAACTTCGACCCGCAGCAGCGGGAAACCACCCTGATCCAGCTTCAGGTGCCAGGCGATCAGGAGACGGTCAATCTCTTTGAGACCGGCTTCAACACCGGCGTCTTCGAAGGCGTGATCGGCAGCGACCGCGGCGGTGCGCAGCCCAACGACGGCCGCTTGGAAGGCCAGGCCGGGCAGACCATCTTCGCCAACTATCAGAACGTTTCCACTCCGAATCCGACTCTGGCGCAAGCCGTCTTTACCGGCGGTCAAGTTCTATTCGTGGATTCGGCGGGCCAGCCGGCGAGCATCTATCTGGTGGGGACAAGAGCCCGCGTGCGAGTGGAAGACCACGGCGCCGACCTTCAGTCGTTCGCCGTGGATACGGTCGTTGCTACGGTGACGTCTGAGCTCTCAGGCGACATCGAGAACCTGTCGCTCACCGAGACGGGTCCGAACACGGGCGTGTTCGAGGCTGAGATCCAGATACGTCCGGGCTCGGCGCTGTCCGGCAACGGGGTGCTCGAAGTGCTGGAGAATTTCGGCCCGCCGCACGAGTTCGACACCCTGCACGCGAGCTACTTCGCAGCTGCCAACGGTGGCCTGTCCACGGCCCAGGCCGGGACGCTGAATTTCCGGGTCTGGTTCATCGACGCCTTCGGGAACGTGGTGACTTCCTACGCCCAGGGTAGCCGGGCCTACGTGCGAATCGAGGATCACCAATTCAACGATCCCGGAGCGTTCGATCGGGTCTTCGCGCAGGTGCGGTCGGCCTCCGGAGACTTGGAGTTTATCGAGCTGGACGAGACGGGCAAGACGACAGGGATCTTTGAAGGTTCGCTGCCGCTCGACTCTACCGGCACGCCGGCCCAGGACGGGCGGCTTCAGGCGCGTCCCGGCGACGAGATCACAGCCGAGCGCGACGCGGGCTTCACGGCGGAGCCGGCCAAGGCACGAATCGACTCCCTGAGCCTCGGTTTCATCGACGAGTCGGGCCGGCCGACGGTGGAGGTGCTGGAGAACGGCACGGCGCGAGTGCGGGTGGTGAGCCCGCAGGACAACGTCAGCCCCGCCGCGGACTCGGTGCCGGTGCAACTCCGGACGCTCTATGCGGGCGACCAGGAGCTTTTGAATCTGACTGAAACCGGTGTGGACACGGGCGTTTTCGAGGGCTCGATCCAGTTGAGCCTGGGGCCTGGCGCCGGCGGCAACGGCACGCTGGAGACCTTGCGCAATGGTCCGCCGGAGTTTCTGCCGGAAGAGATTACGGCCACCATCGGTCCCTTTACTGCTACAGCCCATACCGTCGCCTCGCGGGTGTTCTTCATCGATGGCTTCGGCCGTGAGACGTCGAGCTTCCCGGTGGGCGGTCCGGTGGGCGTGCGGGTGGTGGAGCCGGCGCGTAACTTCGACCCGCAGCAGCGGGAAACCACCCTGATCCAGCTTCAGGTGCCGGGCGATCAGGAGACCGTCAATCTAATGGAGACCGGCATCAACACCGGCGTCTTCGAAGGCGTGATCGGCAGCGACCGCGGCGGCGCGCAGCCCAACGACGGCCGTCTGGAGGGTCAGGCGGGGCAATCCATCTTCGCCAGCTATCAGAACGTCATCACTCCGAACCCGACCCTGGCGCAGGCGGCCTTCACCGGCGGTCAGGTTCTATTCGTGGACGCGGCGGGCCAGCCGGCGAGCGTCTATCTGGTGGGCGAGCCCGGCGGCGCGGGCGTCCACGATCGTCTCCCGCAGGGTCTCGAGGGCGTCCTTCCCCGGCGCCCACCCGAGCTCGGTGCGCGCCCTCGAGCAGTCCATGATCACGGGGGTCCGAAAGGCGTTCACCCAGGAGACCTCGGCGGGAAGCCCCGGGACCCTGTTGAGGATCTCCGCGGTCGCGGCGACGCCCGCCTGCGGC
>DATIOS010000649.1:0-6973 GCA_035472915.1 Thermoanaerobaculia bacterium | reverse complement strand
GCGTCACGTGCAACCGGCCGTCGTCTGTCCCCACCCAGAGCAGGCCCGGCTTCAGCGGCGACGGGGCGATGGCGGTGATGGAGGTGAAGTTCTCGGCGCCGCCCACGTCCGGCGTCAGGCCGCCGCTCTCGGCCTGGTGCTGCCACTCGGGATTGTTGGTCGTCAGGTCCGGGCTGATCGCCGTCCAGGTGTCCCCCCGGTCGGTCGATTTGTGAACCCGCTGGCTGCCGAGATAGAGGGTGCCCGGCGCGAAGGGATCGAGGGCCATGCCGGCGACGAAATTGAATCGCAAATGCGTGCCCGCGGGCTCGGCCGGCTGGATCTCCTTGATCTCCCCGGTCTTCAAGCTCCAGCGGCGCAGGCTGCCGGTTTGGGACATGGAGTAGCCGGCGTCCGGATCGGCCGGGTCGGGCAGCGTCGCCGAGCCGTCGTCCAGGCCCACGAAGGTCCAGTCGTGATCCTGGATTCCCCCGGCTCCCCAGGCGTCGCTCGGTCCCCGCCAGGCGCCGTTGTCCTGGAGCCCGCCGTAGACGTTGAACGGCACCGCCTGATCGACCGCCACGCGGTAAAACTCGCCGAGCGGGAGGTTGGGGAGAAAGACGGCCGTCCGCCCGCGGTCGCGGCTCACGGCCACGCCGCCGTCCGTGGCCAGCACGAAATGCCGCGGATCGACGGGATCGATCCAGATCGCGTGCAGGTCGGGATGGACGTTCTGACCGCCGAGGAGACTGCGGAAGGTGCGGCCGTTGTCGTCCGAGACGTGGAGCGCCATGTCGAGGTCGTAGACGCGGTTCGGCCACTGCGGATCGACCGCCAGACCGGGGAAGAAGAAGGGGCGCAGGTGGAGGTTGGGCGTCGCGTTGACGGTGCGGAAGCTCGCGCCGCCGTCGTCCGAGCGCAGCAGGGCGCTGGTGGCCGCCTCCACCATGGCGTAGACCACGTCCGAATTGGAGCGTGACACGGCGATCTTGATCCGCCCGAGATCTCCCTCGGGCAGGCCGTCGTCGACTGTCCGCCGCTTCCACGTGTGGCCGCCGTCCTGTGAGACGTAGAGCCCGGAGCCCGGGCCGCCGGACTTGAAGATCCACGGCCAGCGCCGGTGCTGCCACATCGCGGCGTACAGCTTGCCGGGATTCCGGGGATCGATCGCCAGATCCGCCGCGCCGGTCTTCGCGTCCACGAAGAGGACCTTCGTCCAGGTTTTGCCGCCGTCCTCCGTCTTGAACACTCCGCGCTCGGGACTCTCCGCGTACGTCGGTCCCAGAGCGGCCACCCAGGCGACGTCTGGATTGACGGGATGGAGGACGATGCGGGCGATGTGGCCTGTGCCTTCGAGACCCAGATGACTCCACGTCTTGCCGCCGTCGAGCGAGCGGTAGACGCCATCGCCCGCCAGGGCCGAGTGGTGAAGGTTCGCCTCGCCCGTGCCGGCCCAGACGATGGCGGGATTCGCCTGGAAGACGGCGATGGCTCCGATCGACAGCACTCCCTGCGCGTCGAAGACGGGCTCCCACGTGGCGCCGCCGTTGACCGTCTTCCAGATGCCGCCGCCTGCGCCCCCAACATAGAGGACGTTGGGATCGGACTCGACGCCCTCGACGGTCGCCACCCGGCCGCTTGTGCCAGCCGGGCCGATCGAGCGCACGGCGAGCCCGGCGAGGCGGGCCGGGTCGACGCCAGAGTCCGCAGCCAGGCCGGGGACGGCGAGCAGGAAAGCAAGGCCAAGGAAGACGACGGGGCGCGGCATGGGTGCGGTCTCCTTTCGGGAGGGGCGGTGTATTGTGTCAGTGTATCACTAGTGTGGTACAGGGGCTGAGAGGGTGTCTGGAAAAGTCCCTGGAAAGCGTTCGACGCCGCTGCGTCAAAGCGACGGGAAGCGGAGCGGTGGCCGCACCGCCGAGGCCCTCATCACCCCGGCCCTCTTCTCCCAGCCTCCCCCCCGCCTGACGGGAGAAGAGGGAGAACAGCAAAGAGCAACTCCACCTTTGTAGGACTTCCGGCTCCCCTCTCTCCCGTCAGGTGGGGGGGAGGCTGGGAGAGAGGGGCTGGGGGAGTGAGGGTTTCGAGGCGGCGGACAGAGCTCCATCCACCCAGTGAGTCGGCGTCACGATCCGGGCTGGGAGAAGCCGGCTGGGGTGATGAGGGCTCCTGCTATGCTCTCTCCCGAGGAGACGGAGCGACCATGCCTGACCTGATTCTCATCGTGGACGACGAGCCTGGGATCCTTTCCACGTTGGGAGGAATCCTCTCCGACGAGGGCTATTCGACCCTCACCACCACCAGCGGCGAGGAGGCTCTGGCGCTCTACGGGGAGAAGCGGCCGGACCTGGTGTTCCTGGATATCTGGCTGGCGGACCGCGATGGTCTCGAGACTTTGCAGGCCCTGCGCGAGTCGGATCCCACGGCCGCGGTGGTCATGATGTCGGGGCATGGCACCACGTCAACCGCCGTCAAAGCCATCAAGATGGGGGCCTTCGACTACCTGGAGAAACCCCTCTCCTACAAGCGGGCCGTGGACGCCGCGGCGGGGGCCCTGGCCTGGAAACGCAGCTTGAAGACCGGGGGCGCCGAGATTCTTGCCCCGTCGCTCGACCGTGCGGGTCGCCCTGAACGCGCGGACGTGGAGCGCCAGTTCGCGGCCGCTCCCGCCTTGCCGCTTCTCGCCGGCACCGGCCGCCGCCAGCGCACCATCGGCAACTCGACCGTGGTTTACGGCCTGGGGCTGCATTCGGGCCAGCGCACCGGCATGGTCCTCCAGCCCCTGCCCGAGAACAGCGGCATCCACTTCGTCACCCTCCCCACGGGAATCGAGATCCCCGCCCACGTCCGCGCCGTGGCCGAGACCGACTATGCCACCACCCTCTCAGGGCAAGGCGAGAGCATCCGCACCGTCGAGCACCTTCTCTCGGCACTCCACGCTTACGGAGTGGGCAACCTGCTCATCAAGGTGCACGGCGAAATTCCGGTGCTCGACGGCTCGGCGCTGGAGTTCTGCAAGATCCTCGACGAAATCGGCGTGGCCGAGCAGGACGAGCCGCAGCGCGAGGTGATCGTCGACCGCCGTTACGAAGTGGGCTCGGGAGAGAAGGTGCTGGCCATCGAGCCGGCGGAGCGCTTCTCGGTCTCCTACCTGCTGCGCTATCCGCCGCCGGTGGGAGAGCAGTCCTGCGAATTCACCCTGACCTCGGCTGAGGACTACAAGCGGGAGATCGCTCCGGCCCGCACCTTCGGTTTCATGAAGGATTTGAAGATGCTCAACGAGCTCGGCCTCGGCTCCGGCGGCCGGCTCGACAACTTCATCCTCGTCGGCGAAGACGAAGTGATCAACACCGAGCTGCGCTTTCCCGACGAGTTCGTCCGCCACAAGATTCTCGACATCATCGGCGACCTTTACCTGCTGGGTTATCCCATTCGCGGCAAGGTCACCGCTCGCTTGACCGGCCACCGGGACAACATCGCCCTTTTGCGGCAAATCGTGGCAGGATAAATCCTCATGCGCCAATTCGCGGTTCTCGGCCTTCTTGTCCTCAGCGCGCCGGCTTTTGGCGATGACCTTTACACCTTCAGCAGCGAGTCTCGCGGCGGGCTGATCGAGGGTATCCAGACGGGCAAAGTCTTCGCGGCCGGGGATCGGTACCGAATGGAGCTTGGTCCCAGGGACGGAGAGCTTCCTCTCTACCCCGTTGTGATTTCCCAAGATGGCGGGGAGCACGAGACGGAGATCGATCCCGCGCGCCGGTTCTACTACAGCCGGAAGAAAACCTCGGGGATCACATCGCCCCTGTTCATCCTTTTTCCCGTCATGCCGCTGTCGCGGTCGGTGACGAACATCCAATTCACCGTGCTGGAGCAGGATGAGCCCGAGCTGATCTCCGGTTTCAAGACCCGCGAAGTTGAGATCCGGCTCAGCTACGACCTCAAGATGCAGCTCTCGAAAATCGAGACGGTGACAGGCACGGTGAGACTCAATGCGAAGTATTGGATGGCGGCGGATCGGGAGGTGGTCCTGCCGCTCCGGCTCCGTCCGGCGATCCGCTCGGGGATTCCCGAGATCGACCCCCGCTTGACCGCGGCGCTCGCAAAGCTCCGGGGATTGCCGGTGAAGCAGGAGGTGACGATCTCTACGGAGTCACCCGGCAGCGAGCCCCAAAAAACGGTCGCCACACGGACGATCCGCGATTTGCGCACCGTCGCAGCCAAGCCCGGCCGGTTCGAGGTGCCGAAAGGATTCCAATACCACGAGCCCGTCCGCTCGCGTCCCGTTCTGCCGGCCAACCCGCCGGGATTCGGCCCCGAAAAGACTCCGCCGCCCGGAGACTGACGGGCCCTTCACTCCTCCTCGTCGTACGGGTCCGCCTCTTCCAGCTCCTTCAGTTGCAAACTGGAGGAGATTTGTTGCAAACTGCTGGAAATCAGTTGCAAGACCCGAGTTGTGAGTTGCATGACCCGCGGGGCAAGTTGCAAGACCCGCGGAATAATTTGCAAACTTCGTGGGGCGAGTTGCAATTCTCGCGAATCGGGCCTCCCGGAAGTCGAATTGGGAGGCCGGTCCCCTGAAATGGGCCTCCTGACCGAGCTTGCCGGAGATGCAAAAGACTTGAATAGTTGCAAAACGCTGGCAATAATTTGCAACACCCGTCGGATTTGCAACAGAAATTCGGAATGGCGAGGCCTGAGACTCGGGGCGAGGCCTGCATTTCTTGGGTCATGCAGCAAATGAATCGAGAAAAAGCAGTCTTGGCTCGGGGCAGCTGTACGTCTCCCTCCGATTTGCATTAGAATTCGCCCTGTTTGCAGCAATCAACCTGAAGTTTGCAGCAAACTGCTCGGGTTTTGCAACTCGCAGGCGGGGTTTTGCAACTCACGAGCCGGGTTTTGCAACTCACCGCGTGGGTTTTGCGGCAGAAAGGACGATGAGATGACGACCGAGGTCTCTCTGGCGGCGATCCTCTCGAATCTGGAGGAGCAGATCGTGGCGCACCGGGATCGTGAGGCTTTCCACGCTCAGCAGGAGGTGACGCACCGGGAGCAGCGGGAGAAGCACGCGGCGGAGCTCGAGGTGCTGACGCGCAACCTGGAGACGTTCAAGGCTGCGGCAACGACCGCGGTGGAGCTTGCGGCGCGGCCGGGCGCCGCTGCCCGGCCGCTGACGGCTGCCGACCCGGACCCGGGCCGCCGGCCGCGTCTGAGCCGCATGGTGTTGCTCGTCGTGGAGAGCTGGCCCGCCGGCCAGCCCTTCGGGGTGGGTGCCATCACCTACGAGGTCGCCATCCGTTATCGGGACAGGCTCCGCAAGGGAGTCGATCCGCGCCTGGTCTCCATGCACCTCCGCCGCCTTCTCGCCGATGGCCGGCTCGTCTCCATCCGAAAGGGCAGGCCCCACCACGAGGCGCTGTACGCGCGACCGGAGTAGGCGGGCCAGTGCCTACTTGAAGATCGAGTTCAACAGCCCGGCCAGCCGCACGCCTGCCTGCGCCAGCCGGCGCTCCACGAGCGGCATCTGGCGGAAGGTGTAGTCGTAGCTCAGGTCGCGCTTGCCGATGTCGTAAACCTGCTGGCGAGCGTCGAAGGACTCCTTGATCCAGTCTGCCATGGAAGCGCTCTGCCAGGCCGTGACCTCTTCCGCAGTCGGATGATCGACGAACTCGGCCAACTCGGAGAAGCTGAGCTTCGTGCTGTCGATCATGCCGCCGTCCCACACCGAGTGAAGGTTGGAGGGCTGGCTGAACCACAGCACGATGATCTCATTGCCGCCCCGATCAGCCCGCCGGCCCACGTGGAGGGGCTGGTGGACGTCGCCGACGAAGTGGACGAGGAACTTGAGCGCCTCCGCCTTGGCCTGGCGCTCGGCCTGCGGATCGCGCAGCACCTTCTCGCAGTGCTGCATCGCCGAAAGGACGTCTCCCTGTGGATCGCGAGCGGTGGTCTCCAGGGTCTCGTTGTCGTCGATGCTGATGAAGTGCCAGGGAGTTGCCTTTTTCCAGTTGGGGTCGGAGCGGATGTCGTCCGGCCAGGTGCTGACCTGGGCCAGGCTCTGCGGACCGATCAGCGCCGCCACACCCCGTTGCGCCTCCGGAGTCAAATGTCGCTCCGCGATCCGTCCCACGGCCCGGTGACCCGTGGGTCCCCACGCGGCGGCGGGCCACGCCAGTGTGAGCAGTATCAAGGCGAAGGCGGACACTCTGCGAATCGTCATGCGACTCCTCCAGTTCCTCAGATGATTTGATTCTAGGAGTGGGCCGGAGGGTTGTCAATCGAATCTATTAAATAGAAACCTTTTCGATCGCTCCGCCCAGCCAATCCACCACCTCGCCCGCATTCCGATCCGGCGGGAACACCGGATAGAAAACCTTTTCGATCCCTCCGTCGCGCACGATCAGCGTGATCCTTTTCACGAAACGGATTCCCGCCAACTCAAAGGTGGGGAGGCGGAGGGCTTCGATCAGCTGGAAGTGCTCGTCGCTCAGCAGCTCGAAGGGGAGGTGCAGCCTTTCGACAGCTTCCCTCTGGTATTCCGTGTCCTGTGTGCTGAGGCCGAAGACGCCGGCTCCGAGGGCTTTCAGCTCGGCGTGGTGGTCGCGGAAGGCGCAGGTCTGGGGCGTGCAGCCGCGAGCGCCGGGGATGTCGTTCCAGCCGGGGAGGGCGTCGCGGTCGGGCCGGCCGGTGTGCGGATAGAGATAGACGACGGTTCGGCCGGGAAGAGCGGCGAGATCGACTTGGCGCCCGGCGGTCGACGGCAGCGGGATTTGCGGGGAGGCGCAATCCCGGGAGGTGATCGCAGGCGCCGTCGTCCACTGGGACGGGAAGGTCTGCGGGCAGCGCGTAGAGATTGTCGCTGCGGGTCATGATTTCGCTTCCTCGCCGGCCGGCACGCTCCGCGCGAGCACCTCTTCGGAAGTGAGACCGTAGAGCGGCGGCGTCGGAACTCCCAGGATACCGAGCATGAGGTAGATCTGTCCGCGGTGGTGGATCT
>DATIOS010000648.1:0-1859 GCA_035472915.1 Thermoanaerobaculia bacterium | reverse complement strand
CGGCGAGGTCGACCTTGAGCACCGACATCTCCCGGCCGAACATCCGCCGCTGCGCGGGCACCGAGGCGGCCATGGCGATCATCGGCACCACGATCGACCAGATCAGGCAACGGACGACGACCTCGGGCGTATAGAGGACGTGCCCGGGGCGCCGCTGGCCGTACTCGTAAACGGCCAGCAGGATGAGCGGTATCGCGATGACCACCGGGAGAAGCCCGAGCGTGAGGAAGGGCGGCGACGGGCGCGGTGTTTCCCCGGGTTTGTGCCTGGGCTGTGCGCTCGCCCTCAGCAGGCTCATGAAGAAGAACGCCACGCCGCCAAGCAGGCTTGCGGCCCAGAATAGGAAGTCCGGTCCGGGGATCAGATGCTGCATCCATAGCGTCTTCGAGACCGCCACCAGCGGCAGGGCGAGAATCGCCGCCAGCACGGGAAGCAGCACGAGCTGGTTGAGCAGGAGGTTGCGTACGACGATGGCCACCGCGGTCCACGCATCCCCCGAAAGGAAGCCCAGCTTCGGGGTGAGATAGTTGCTGTACTGGCGTAGGTGGGTGATGGTCTCGGCCTCCGGCTGGTCCGGGTCGCGCTGGGCGCTCCGCAGCTCGGGGAGGACCTTGGCGAGGCCGCCCGCCCGGTAGATCCAGCCGCTCAGCCAGCTCGCGATGTAGCCACCGCCGGAGACGCTGGAGAGATAGTCGAATTTATCCAGGATGCCGATGCGGGCGAGCCCCTGGAGGACGCCGAGGTTGAACGTGGCGCTACGGATGCCGCCGCCGGAGAGGCTGAGCCCGGTCAAGTCGTCGCCCTTCTCGGCCTGGCGATGGACCAGGGCGAACAGGGCCGCCAGCTTATCCCCAGGGCCCTTCTCCGGGTCGGCGAAGACGGGATCGCTCGCGAGCTCCGCGGCCCAGGCCGGCTTCAGCGCCGCGTACTCCTCGCGCAGCACCTTCCACAGCGGCAGGACGTGATTGACCGAGGCGACGAGACCGACCCGGTAAACCGTGGGCGGCCCGCCGGCGAAGGTCACGGTGACCTCGAGTGTGGAAGCAGCCTCCTGGCCCTCGGCGCCACCGCTGCAGGTCATCGGAATGCGAGCCCACACCGGCACGTCGGGATCGTCGGACCGATCGATGATCTTGACCTCGTCGACCGTGAAGTGGAACGCCCCGGAATCAGGCACGGGCCCGGTCGTCACCTGCAGCTCCTCCACCCTGCCGGTGACGCCCCAAATCTTCAGGACGGCGTTCCCTTCCCCGCTGTCGCCCTCATTCCCCAACTCGAAAACGACTGGATCCGACTCAAGCTCGGCGGCAAACTCACCGAGCGCCATAAGCCCCTCCCTCAAGCGACTTCAGAACTTTTCTGAATCTTACCAGAACGCCAGGGCCAGGGAAAGAACGACAAAGATAGTAGGCTGGCGTCTCATTTGCCGGACGGCGAAGCGGACGTCCTGGAGAGAAGTCCGGTGAAGAGGTTCGGGCGACTGTTCAACCTGACCCTGTGCGAAGCCTCCTCAGTGCCGCCACGAGCCTGTCCGTTGGCTCGGGAGGATGCCGCACGGCGTCCAGAAAGACCTCCCCATCCGCACCGACCAGTGTCATTTGGTTTGGCTCGTCGAGAATCTGGTGGTCTTCCTGATTGGCGAAAACACCGACTGTCGGCCCGGAAACCGCCGCTGCGCGCTGGATGAGTCGCTTTTTTATGGAGCGCACTTCCCCTCCTGCTTGACGTTGATGAACAGCATCGGCATCGCGGCCGGCGCGAAGTAGGGCGCGTCGTCGAACCAGCTTACCAGAACGCCAGGGCCAGGGAAAGAACGACAAAGATAGTAGGCTGGCGTCTCATTTGCCGGACGGCGAAGC
>DATIOS010000647.1:0-3730 GCA_035472915.1 Thermoanaerobaculia bacterium | reverse complement strand
CCGGAGAATCGAGGCACGGATGAAGAACACCGATCGACACTCCCGTGTCCGGCGGAGATACCATGAGTACGCGGAGTGTAACGCAAGGCGTACTCGGGACAGAGATTCAATTCGCAGCTCTCCGGTCAGACGAGCTTCATCAGATCCCGCCAGAACCCAGGGTACGACTTCGCCACCACCTCAGGGTGGTCGATCACCACGCCGGGCCGGCGCAGACCTACCAGGGCCAGGCTCATGGCGATGCGATGGTCACCCCGAGGATCGACGTGGACCGTCCCGGACAGCGGCTCGGCCTCGCTCCACAAACCGGGGATCCACAGGCTGTCGCGCCCCTCCCGCACGTCGGCGCCAAGCTTCTCGAGCCCGGTGGCCATGGCTTCCAGGCGGTCGCTCTCCTTGATGCGGAGATGAGCCACGTTGTGGATTAGGGTCTCGCCTTGAGCGAACGGCGCCAGCGCGGCGAGGGTCGGAACCTGGTCGGGCATGCCCGAGAGATCGGCCTTGATGCCCCGCAGCTCGCCGCCACGGACCCGCAGGAGGTCCCCTTTCCAGAACACCTCCGCTCCCATCTCGGTCAGCAGATCCATGAACTCCCGGTCGCCTTGGCGGGAGTCGGGGGAGAGCCCATCCAACAAGACTTCACCGCCGGTCAGCGCGGCGGCGGCAGCTGGGTAACAGGCCGCCGAGTAGTCGCCCTCGACCCGCACCCTGCCGCCCCGCAGCGCCGACGGCCGCACCCTGTAGACCCGAGGACCGACCCGCTCGATGTGACCGTCGAAAGTCGTGGCCGCGGCCAGGGTGACGTCGACGTAAGGGCGGGAGGTGAGCGACGGAACCTCCACCACCACCGGCTCCGGAGCCCGTAACGCCGCCATGAGAATCGCCGAGAGATACTGGCTGGACTCGCCGGCATCGAGGATGGCGGTGCCACCGCGCAAGCTGCCACCCTCGATCCGCAGGGGGATGTAACCCGGCTCGCCCAGGTATTCGAGGACCGCTCCGAGGCTGCGCAGGGAGTCCACCAGCGGTCCCACCGGCCGCTCCCGCAGGCGCGGCACGCCGTCGAGGCGCCAGCGGCCGGGAATCACGGTCAGCGTCGCCACCAGGAACCGCAACATGGTACCGGCGTTCCCGCAGAAGATTTCCACCTCGCCGGCCAGCGGATCCCGCGGGGTCAGGCGTACCTCGTCGTCCCCCTCCTCCACCTGGAAGCCGCAACGGCCCAAGGCGGCGAGGAAAAGACGCGTGTCCTCGGCGAAGAGAGGGCGCTCGACCACCACCGGCGCTCCGGACAGCAGGGCCAGGTTGAAATAGCGGTGGGTGAGGCTTTTCGAGGACGGCACCCGCAGCCGGCCACGCGCCCGCCGGCCGCTGGGCACCGCGAAAGGCTCACTCGGCGTCGAAAGCGAGTCCGTCATATCCCAGCTCCACTCCCGGCGGCAGCTGCATGGCCAGGGAGTCGTGATCCACCTCGTGGGTGATATGGGTGAAAATGGTGCGCTTGGCGCCGACCCGCGCCGCCGCCGCGAGCGCCTCCTCGAACGAAAAGTGCGTCGGGTGGGGCCGGTAGCGCAAGGCGTCCAGAATCAGGGTCTCCACTCCGGCGAGCAAACTGAAGCTGTCGTCGGGAATCCGGTTGGTGTCCGTGACGTAGGCGAAAGAGCCGATGCGGTAACCGTAGACCGCAAGACTGCCGTGCCAGACCGGGACGGGCACCACGGTCAGCCCCAGGAGCTCAAAAGGCGCCTCGACCGGGATCAACTCGAGCTGCGGCTTGCCCCCTCCCTCCTGGCCGGCCTCGAAGACATAGGCAAACATCTGCCGGATGCGGGCCAGCGTCGCTTCCGAGCCGTAGCAGGGGATGGCCGTTCGCTGCCGGAAGTTGAAGATCCGCACGTCGTCGAGGCCGAAGACGTGGTCGGCGTGAGCGTGGGTGAAGAGCACCGCGTCCACCCGCGGCAAGCCGAAGCGCAGGCCTTGAGCCCGCAGGTCCGTAGGGGTATCGACGAGGGCGATCCTGTCGCCGATTTCCAGCTTGAGGCCCACGCGCCAGCGTTTGTTCTTGGGGTTCTCGGACCGGCAGACTGCACAGGTGCAGCCGATCACCGGCACTCCCGTGGAGGTGCCGCTGCCGAGCATGGTGACACGGAAGGACATGGGACGGAGGAGTCTACCGCAGCCACTCCACTGTGCGGGTGCGGAACCAGGCGTCGAGCAGGCGCACTTCACCGCCCGCGACGGTCCAGACCCGCGGCTCATGGAAGTGACCCAGGAGGAGGACGTCGTGCCCTTCGGCCAGCCGGCGGCCGGCGTAGCGGCGGATGGCCTCCTCAGGGAGCTCCGCCCGGTGCTTGAAGTTGGTCCGCGAGAGCCGCTGCTCGGTCGAGTCGACCGCCCGCTGGGCAATCCCCTGGGGAATGCGGCGCAACGCGAAGCGAACGAGCGCGCTTTTCGACACTCGGTGCCAGAAACGATACTTCCAGTCGCGATCGTTCAGCCCGTCACCATGAACGGCGAGGTATCGCCGCCCTCCGACGGTGAAAGCGGTCTCCAGAACGACGCGGTCGAAGGCGTCGGCGTAGGGACTGCCAGCGAGAAAGAAGTCGCGGTTCCCCTCGACGTAGTCGATCTCGACTCCCTGACGCCGCAGCTCGCGCAGGGCCGCCACCACGGCGGCGATGTCCGCCGTCTCGAAGCTGGGGAAACCCACCCACGCCTGGAACAGGTCGCCCATGAGGATCAGCCGCCGGCAACCCTGGCCCGGAAGTGCCTGGAGCTGGGCCACGAGCGGCCCGGCAGATCCTCCGGGACCGCCCAGGTGGGCATCCGCGATGAGGGCGACGGACATTTGTCTCTCGCCGGGCGGCGCCTAGACGATCGAGAGCCGCGGCTTCATCTCGTCCTGGCGTTCAACCTCCGCGACCACCGCGTGAGCGACGCGCCGGAAAGCTTCGGCGTGAGGCCCTTTGGGCTCGGCGACGGTGATGGGAACGCCGGCGTCACCGCCGACGACGATCTGGGGATCGAGGGGGATGGAGCCGAGGAAAGCCGTCTCCAGGAGCTCGGCCGTCCTGCTGCCGCCGTCCTTCTTGAAGATGTCCGTCGCCTCACCGCAGTGCGGGCAGATGAAGGTGGACATGTTCTCGATGATACCGATGACCGGCACGTTCACTTTGCGGAACATGGCCAGCCCCTTTCGGGCGTCGATCAACGCCACCTTCTGCGGCGTGGTGACGATCACCGCGCCGGCCAGCGCGATCCGCTGGGTGACGGTGAGTTGGGCGTCGCCGGTGCCCGGCGGCAGGTCGAGGATCAGGTAGTCGAGCGCCCCCCACTCGACGTCGCCCAGCATCTGCTCGATGGCGCGCATCACCATGGGGCCACGCCAGATCACCGGCGTATCAGTCTCCAGGATGAAGCCCAGCGACATGAGGGAAAGGCCGTACTTCGCGAATGGGTAGATGCGGTTGCCGACCACCCGCGGCTTTTCGTTGATCCCAAACATCGTGGGCACGGAGGGACCATAGATGTCGGCGTCCAGCAGCCCCACCCGATGGCCGAGCTGGGCCAGGGCCACGGCCAGGTTGGCGGCCACCGTCGACTTCCCCACACCGCCCTTGCCGCTGGCCACGGCCACCACGTGGCGCACCTCGGGAATCAGCAAGTGCTCTATTTTTCTGCTGACTTCTCTCCTGCTGACAGAAGATTACAACTCCTGTGGGAAGGTGAG
>DATIOS010000646.1:0-16877 GCA_035472915.1 Thermoanaerobaculia bacterium | reverse complement strand
GCTGTTAATGCGTCCGATTCCAGTGACTTGTTATTCCAGTGACTTGGGCGGGAACAAATCTCTGATCCGCGGGGCAGGGCGCGGTGGTGTTGCCTCTTCTGCGGGGATTGGCTTTGCCGCCTCCGTCGGCCCGCGTTTTGGCGTCTCCAGGCCCGCCGTCCTTATTGCCTCAAGGAAGCCCTCGCGCGACTCTGCGCCCTCGACCTTGATCTGCCGGCCGCGGCCATAGACGATGGTGAAAGGCGTGCCGCTGCCGCCGTTACGGACCGCCTCTTTCTGGTCGGCAGCGATCCTGCCCTGGTGCTTTGCCGCGGACACGCAGGCCGCAAATTGTGAGGCATTGACGCCGATCTGCGCGGCAAGCCTGCTGTAGGTCGCCGGGCCGATATGGCGCTCGGCATATAATGCGTCCGCAAACTTCCAGAAGGCATCATTGCCGCGCTGCTCGGAGATGCACTCCGCAGCATTCGCCGCCGGCCCCGCCGGCGGATGCATTCGCAAATCGAGGAAGGCCGGCCGGTCGTCGCGGTGACTCTCAAGGGCGAGATCACGATCGACGTCGATGCCATACCCCTTCAAGTGGTGGAGGGTCAGTACCTGGAGAGAGATCTCGTGGACCTGATCGGCCCGTTCGAAAGTCTCGAGGGAACCAAGGGGCCGGACCTCGCCTGGCCACGGCCTACTTTGCAGATCCTACCCAGGAAGATCTCAGGCGCGCCGCACATTTCCGGTACCCGGTTGCCTACCCAGTCGATATCTGCGCTGGCCGACCGAGGATTTACGGTCGATCAGCTCGCCAAGATTTACCCATTCGTGGACCAGGCATCGCTGAATGACAGTGTCGATCTCGAGGAACAGCTCAAGCAAAATGCGAGTCTCCGACGGGCTGCCTGATCGGAGTGACCGTTTCGCGCGCAGCGCGGACTTCCGGACACGATCATCAACGCCTGCAAGATTCTATGAGCCCTTTTTACTCTCGGGTGCTTCTCTAGGAGGCTCCCCGGTCTGAGGTAAGGAGAATGGCAAATATTCAGCCTGCGGAATCTCCTGCACAGTATCGATTTCGTACCAAAGGGAAAAAATCATCCAGGCGACGGTCATTTGAAAATCCCCTTTGAAGCCAGGATCAAACTCGGAGCGAATGTCGGGAGCCCCCTCTACGACTCCCTGAGATCGGATGAGTTCAGTAGCCCGATTACGGACTATGGCGTCGTCAAAATTGCAGCCAGTTACATTGTGGGCGAAAGAGTTACGAATTTTTCGGACCAAGTGAAGGTCGCGTGCTACGCGGGATGACAGTAGACCGATCCTGAACGCAAGGTCGATTTTCGCACTAAAAGTCGAGACAGGTGCGTAAGGGCCATCGAACAGAGGATCGCTGTCGGAGGCGATCGCAACCAAGCGAGCTCGCAAAAGTGATTCAAGAGCTTGCTCAAGCATTGCTGCCGCGAGAATTACCGCAGCTCGGTCACTTTCCTTAGAAAACTCCTTCTGAAATAATTCCTGCCAGTGAAACGCCGATGTGTCCCTCTCTTTCATCGAAGAGTCCTTTGCGGCAACAATGTTAGACGGTTAAGCTCCTACCGCCCCAACAACCCCTCCGCCCGCTTCACCACATCCTCCGGCAAGAACCCGAACGCCTTCTGCAGATCCTTGTACGGCGCCGACGCTCCGAAGCGCTCGATGCCGTGGACTTCGCCGTCCAAGCCGACGTACTTGTGCCAGCCGAAGGGGGAGGCGGCTTCGACGGCGAGGCGCTTGCGGAGGTTCGGCGGCAGTACGGAGTCACGATAAGCCTGAGGCTGAGCGTCGAAGAGGGCCCACGACGGCATGCTCACGACGCGGACCCGCCTCCCTTTCTCCGTCAGCTGCTTGGCGGCGTCCAGCGCCAGCCAGACTTCGGAGCCGGTGGCCATGAGGATGATCTCTGGATCTCCCTGAGCCGGGTCCGAGAGGACGTAGGCGCCTTTGGGCAGGCCCTCCCGGGCCGACTTCGCCGTTTCTTCCAGGATGGGGAGGTTCTGCCGCGTCAAGGCCAGGGCCACGGGACCGTGGCGATGCTCGATGGCGACTCGCCAGGCTTCCGCCGTTTCGTTGGCATCCGCCGGTCGGATCAGCGTCAGGCCCGGGACGGAGCGCAATCCGGCGAGTTGCTCGATGGGCTGGTGGGTAGGGCCGTCTTCGCCGAGAAAAATCGAATCGTGGGTGTAGACGTAGATCGTCTGGAGATTCATCAGCGACGCCAAGCGCACGGGCGGGCGCATGTAGTCGTAGAAGATGAGGAAGGTGCCGCCGTAGGGAATCCAAAGTCGGGACAGGGCAATGCCGTTCATGATCGAGCCCATGGCGTGCTCGCGGATTCCAAAGCGGAGATAGAGACCCTCGAGACTGGCGGCCTCGAAGTCGGCGCGGCCCTTGATGGCGGTGTTGTTGGACGGTGTCAAGTCGGCCGACCCGCCCACCAGCATGGGGAGCTTGCCGGCGATGCCGTTGAGCACCTGGCCGGAGGCCGCGCGGGTGGCCACGGGCTTGTCACCCGCCTTGAATGTGGGAATCCCATCCTGCCAGCCGTCCGGAAGGCTACCGGCGAGACGCCCGTCGAGGTCGGCGGCCTCCTCGGGATGCGCTTGCTTGTAGCGGGCATAGAGCTCGTTCCATGCCTGCTCCAGTTGGTGACCGCGCTGGCGGGCTTCCTCGAACGGCTTCGTCGCGTCCTCCGGCACGAGGAAAGTGGGCTCCAGCGGCCAGCCGAGCGCCTTCTTGGTGGCCGCCGTCTCCTCCGGTCCCAGCGCCTCGCCGTGCGCTTTCGAAGTCCCCGCCCGGTTGGGGCTGCCGAAACCGATGACGGTGCGGACGACGATCAGCGAAGGACGCTGCGTCTCCACTTCGGCCGCCTTCATCGCCGTCTCGACCTCGGCGAGGTCGTTGACGTCCGCCACGTGCTGGACGAACCAACCGTAGGCCTCGAACCGTTTGCCCACGTCCTCGGAGAAGGAGAGGGAGGTGGGACCGTCGATGGAGACGTGATTGTCGTCGTAGAGGACCTTGAGCTGGCCGAGCTTCAGATGCCCGGCGAGCGAGCAGGCCTCGGAGGTGACGCCCTCCTCCATGTCGCCGTCGCTGGCGAACACCCAGACGCGGTAGTCGAAGAGCGGAAAGCCCTCGCGATTGAAGCGGTTGCGGCTCAGGCACTCGGCGATCGCCATGCCGACCGAGTTGGCGAGCCCCTGGCCCAACGGGCCGGTGGTGGTCTCCACTCCGCGGGTCAGCTCGTGCTCCGGGTGGCCCGGCGTCTTGGAGCCGATCTGGCGGAAACGCTTCAGCTCCTCGATCGGCAGGCCGTATCCGGCAAGGTGGAGGAGCGCGTAGATCAAGGCCGAGGCGTGGCCACACGAGAGGACGAACCGGTCGCGGTTGGGCCAATCGGGATTGTCGGGATTGTGGCGTAGAAATCGCGTCCACAGGAGATAGGCCATGGGCGCCTGTCCCAAGGGAGCACCGGGGTGACCCGACTGGGCCGCTTCGACCATGTCCACGGCGAGAAATCGAATGGTGTTGATGGCGAGCTGGTCCACGTTCGGTTCGGCCATTTGCGCTCCCTCTTGCGGTAAAAGCCCATCGGGCGGAGACAAGTCTATCCCGGGATTTTTGACTCCCGGGCCCTGCTTCCCTACAATGTGCTCTCCCTGCCGGACCGCACGGAGAGGTGCTGGAGTGGCCGAACAGGGCTGCCTGCTAAGCAGTTGTCCGGGGTAAACCCGGACCGAGGGTTCGAATCCCTCCCTCTCCGCCATTTTCCCACCCGCCAGCGAGCCGCTCGGCCCGAGGGTTGCATCCAATCGGCACCATGAAAGCCGTCAATCCTGCCACCGGTCAGCTGATTCGCGACTACCCTGAACACGACGACGCCCGGATCGAGGAGATCCTGGCGCAGGCGGAAACCGCCTTCGTTTCCTGGCGCAGGGTCCCATTCGCCGAACGATCGCGGCTCATGACCCGGGTGGCTGACCTGCTGCGCGACCGTGCCGGCGACTACGGCAAGCTGATGACCGAGGAGATGGGCAAGCCCATCGCCGCTTCCGAGGCCGAGATCGACAAGTGCGCCTGGGTCTGCGATTTCTACGCCGAGCACGCGGAGCGGTTCCTGGCCCAAGAGAAGGTAATTACCGACGCTACCCGGAGCTTCATCCGCTACGATCCGCTCGGTCCCGTGCTCGCCATCATGCCGTGGAACTTCCCCTTCTGGCAGCTTTTCCGCTTCGCCGCCCCCGCCCTGATGGCCGGCAACGTCGGCCTGTTGAAGCACGCTTCGAACGTTCCCGGCTGCGCCCTCGCCATCGAGGAGGTCTTCCGCGACGCCGGTTTCCCCGCGGGGGCGATGACCACTCTCCTCGTCTCCTCGGAGAAGGTCAAGCGTGTCATCGCCCATCCCAAGATCCGCGCCGTCACCCTGACCGGGAGCGAAAAGGCCGGCGTGGAGGTGGCCACGGAAGCCGGAAGCTGCCTCAAGAAGACCGTCCTCGAGCTGGGCGGCTCCGATCCGTTCATCGTCCTCGGCGACGTCGACCCGGCGGAGGCCGGCAAGCAGGCGGCCAAGGCCCGGACCATCAACTCCGGCCAGAGCTGCATCGCCGCCAAGCGTTTCCTCGTCGAGGAGTCGATCGCCGACCGCTTCGAGGAGGAGTTCGTACAGGCCATGGCGGCGCTGGAGGTGGGAGACCCCATGGACCGCGAAAACGATCTCGGACCCATGGCCCGGGAAGATCTGCTCACCGCCCTGGACGACCAAGTGCAAAGGACGGTGGCGGCTGGCGCTATGCTTCGCACCGGCGGTCATCGCCTGGAGGGCCAAGGCTACTATTACGCACCGACCGTCCTCACCGGCGTCGAGCCGGGAATGGCGGCCTTCGACGAGGAAACTTTCGGCCCTGTCGCCGCGGTCTCCCGCGCCCGCGACGCCAATCACGCCGTCGAGCTCGCCAACCGCTGCAGCCTGGGGCTCGGCGCCAGCATCTGGACGGCCGACTCCGCTCGCGGCGAGGCGCTCGCCGCCGAGATCCAGTCCGGCAGCGTCTTCGTCAACGGCATGGTGAAATCCGACCCGCGCCTCCCCTTCGGCGGCATCAAGCGTTCCGGTTATGGACGGGAGCTTTCCGAGGTGGGAATTCGGGAGTTCGTGAACATCAAGACGGTCTGGGTGAAGTAGGCCGGGCCCTCACCGTCGCGTCATCGCCATTAGCCGGTGGGCGATTCCGGCGCAGAGGGCGATGAGGAGAATGATTCCGACCACCACCCAGATGCGCTTTCCTTCGACCCCCGTCATCCACAGGACGTAGGCGGGACCGATCAGCAGGGTGACCAGGAACCAGAAGCGGGCTCCCCAACTCCAGCGGGCGGGCGGCTCGGGCTCAGGCGTGGCAGATGGCTCCGTCTCTGCCATGTCAATCCTCCCGCTCTGAAGACATCGCCGAGAGCACCGCCCGCGCCCCCTGGGGATGAAGAGGCGCTTCGCCGCCGGCGAAGTCCAGCTCTCCTTCGAGTCGCAGGATGGGGCGCCCTTCCACCTCGTACTTGGCCTCGTAGTTGGTGCGCGGCCCTTCGTCCCAGGGGTGGTCGCGCCGCTGGAAGCGCAGGCCGGGATAGCCGGCGAGGATCTCCACCACCCGCTCGCCGTAGTCCAGGTAGTCGGTGGCGAAGGAGAAGCGGCCGCCGCGGCGCAACAGGCGCAGCACCAGGTCCACGGTTTCCGGATCGAAAAGCCGGCGCTTGTGGTGCCGGCTCTTCGGCCAGGGATCGGGGAAGTAGACGTGGAGAGACGAAGCGAAGCCGGCGGGGAGCACGGCCGAAAGAAGATAGAGGGCCTCGCCGCGCAGGGCCAGCCAGTTGCCGAGACCCATCCGGCGAACCCGGGAGACGAAGAGCCCGTGATACTCCCCGGCCACCTCGATGCCCAGGAAGCGGCGCTCCGGGTCCTCCTGGCAGCGGCGGCGCAGGTAGCGCCCCTTGCCGAAACCGAGCTCCACCTCCCATTCGGCGCCGGCGCTCGCGCCGGGAACCAGCTCGTCGAGAGGCAGCGGCGCCGGCAGACCGGCCAGGCCGCGGTCGCCCGCCGCCGTGGAGATCACCACGGGATGGATCACAGAAGGTCCCCGCGCTGCCGCGCGGCCAGCTCGGTAACGATCTTGCGCACCTCCTGCGAGCGGGCCTTGGGCATCACCAGGACGGCGTCGCCGGTGCGCACCACCACCAGCCCCTCCACTCCCAGCACGGCGAGGGTGCCGGAGTCGGAGATGAGGAGATTGTCGCGGGCGTCCACGGCCAGCGTGTCGCCGCGGCCGGCGTTCCCCTGGGCGTCGTGGGGAAGGACTTCGTCCAGCGCCTCCCAGGAGCCGAGGTCGCTCCAGCCGCAATCGAGGGGGAGGGTGGAGATGGCGTCGAGCTTCTCCATCACCGCGTAGTCGACGGAGTCGGCGGGGAGACGCGCGTACAGCTCGCGCAGCCGCTCGGGCGCCGCGGCGATCTCCTCCAGGCCGCGCGCCAGCTCAGGCTGGAGGCGCGCCAGCACGTCCAGGAAGGTGGTGCCGCGGAAGACGAAGATGCCGGCGTTCCACAGGTAGTCGCCGGAGGCCACGAAGCGGGCGGCGTTCTCCGGCGTCGGCTTCTCGACGAAACGCCGCACCCGCCGCACGCCTTCGCTGCCGGCGCCGGGCTCGAGCTCCAGGTAGCCGTAGCCCGTCTCCGCCCAGCGCGGCGTCACGCCGAGGGTCATCACCCGGTCCTCCCGCTCCACCACCCGGCCCGCCTGCTCCAGGGTGGCGCGAAACGCCGCCGGATCGCCGACCCGGTGATCGGCCGGCAGCACCGCCACCACGCCCCGCCGGGCCGCCTCGGGCATCGAGCGCACCGACCAGCCGATGGCCGGCGCCGTATTGCGCCCTTGGGGTTCGAGGAGGATCTGCTCCGGGGGCACCTCCGGCAGCTCGGCCCGCACCCGCTCACCCAGCGCCTCCGTGGTGCACACCCAGACCGACTCGGGACCGACCAGCGGCCGCAGGCGTTCCAGGGTGTCGCGCAGTAGGCTCCGCTCGCCCTCCAGGGCCAGGAGCTGCTTGGGATGGCTTTGCCGCGACAGCGGCCAGAAGCGGGTGCCGCTGCCGCCCGCCAGGATCAGCGCCTGCAAGCCTTCACTCCTCGCCCAGCTCCATGCCCATGATGTGGAAGCCGGCGTCGACGTAGACGGTCTCGCCGGTGATGCCACCCGCAAACGGCGAGAGCAGGAAAAGGCCGAGGTTCCCCACCTCCTCGTGGGTGACGTTGCGGCCCAGGGGGGCGATGCTCCCCACCTTGTTGTACATCTTCATGAATCCGGGGATGGAGCGGGCGGCCACCGTGCGCACCGGGCCGGCCGAGACGGCGTTGACCCGCACGCCTTTCTTGCCCAGCTCGTAGGCCAGGTAGCGGACGCTGGCTTCGAGCGCGCTCTTGGCGATCCCCATGACGTTGTATTTGGGCACCACCTTCTCGGCGGCGTAGTAGGTGAGGGTGACGAGAGAAGCGCCCTCGGCGAGCAACGGCTCGGCTTCGCGAGCCACTGAAACCAGGGAGTAGGCGGAGATCTCCAGCGCCGTGCGCCAGTCGTCCCGCGTCGTCTCGATGTAGCGGCCCTCCATGGCGGCCCGGGGCGCGAAACCGATCGAGTGGACGACGAAGTCGAGGCTTCCCCAGGCCTCCTTGAGGGCGGCGAAAGTGCCTTTGAGCTCGTCTTCGTTGGTGACGTCGCATTGGAAGAGCCGGGTCCCCGCCATGTCGCGGGTGAGCTTCTCCAGGTCCTCCTTGAGCCGCTCTCCCTGATAGCTGAACGCCAGCTCCGCTCCCGCGGCCGCGAGCTTCTCCGCGATGGCCCAGCCGAGGCTGCGCCCGTTGGCCACACCCATCACGAGACCACGCTTGCCCTTCAGGTCGATGGCGATCATGGGGCGGTATCTTATCCGGGATCGGACCAGCACGGACGTGTCCCTGCTCCGTCCTTCTTGTCCTTGTCCGTCCGTGTTCTCCCTGCCGGCTGCTATCCTCTTGGATACCATGCACCTCCAAGCCCTCGCCCGCGCCCTGATCGACATCGACTCGACGACCGGCCGCGAGGCCGAGATCGGCGATTTCCTGTTCCGGCATCTGGAGGCGTTGATCGACCGCTCGGGGACGGGCGCCGTCGAGCGCATGCCGGTCGAGGGGGAGCGTTTCAACGTCTTCGCCGCCTGGGGCGAGCCGGTCGTGGTCCTTTCGACCCACATAGACACGGTGCCGCCCTTCATCGCCTCGTCCGAGGACGGCGATCACCTCTACGGCCGGGGAGCGTGCGACACCAAGGGGGCGGTGGCCGCGATGCTCGTGGCCATCGAGGAGCTGCTGGCCGAGGGGCGGCGCGGCTTCGGGCTCCTGCTGACGGTGGGCGAGGAGACGGACAGCATCGGCGCCCAGGTGGCCAACCGCTCTCCGCGCGGCTCGCGGTACCTGATCAACGGCGAGCCCACGGAGAACCGGCTGGCCCTGGGCTCCAAGGGCTATCTCTACCTGGCGCTGGAAGCGGAGGGCCGGGCCGCCCATTCCGCCTATCCGGAGCTCGGCGATTCGGCGATCGACAAGCTGCTGGACGTCCTGGCCCGGCTGCGGAGCCTGCCGCTGCCCACCGATCCCATCCTGGGGGATACGACGCTCAACATCGGCACCTTGACCGGCGGCCGGGCGCCCAACGTGGTGGCGGATCAGGCACGGGCCGAGATCACCGTCCGCACCGTGGGCGACACGGCGGACCTGCGGCGGCGGATTGCGGCGGCCGTCCACGCCGTCCCCGGGGTACGAATCGCCGAGATCCGCGAGACTCCGGCCATCCAGCTCGGAGTCCTCCCCGGTTTCGAGACCTCCTTCGTCAACTACACGACCGACGTTCCCCGTCTCAGCGCCTGGGGCGACCCCTTCCTTCTCGGTCCCGGCAGCATCCACGTCGCCCACACGCCCGCTGAGCGAGTGGCGAAACGGGAGCTTCAGGAAGCCGTCCGTCTTTACCGGGAGATGATCCGCCAGCTGCAGGATCGCGGACGACAGCCCTAGCGCGGCGCCTTGAGTTGCGCACGGATCCCAAAACACATTGTGAAAATCGTTTTTGCATTGTTCCGGAAGCCAAGAACATTGTGGAAATCGTTTTCCCATTGTAGTGGACGATTTTTTCATTGTGCCGGAGCTCTCGAACAATGTGAAAACGGTTTTCCCATTGTTCCCGGCCGTTTTTTCATTGTTGGGGGCGTTTTTTGCTCGCTCAAAACCGCAATCACAATGAGAAAACAGTCGAAACCCCGGAAAGAAGAGCTTTCAGGCTGAGAAAACAGCTGGGGGGGCCGGAAAAGCGCTCCGGGCAATGCAAGAAAGGCTTGGAGCGAGAAAAAACCCTTCGGCCCGGGTGAAAACTTCCCCGGGCTCCGGAATTGGAGTTTCTCAATGAAAAAACGGGTCCGAGCCTCAGAAATCTACGGTGCCACCTGGATGGTGTAGATTCCGTTCTGAGGAACCGCCGCATAGAAGCGCGTAGGATCGACCGGGTCCACCACCAGCGACGAGACGGCGGGCAGTGGCAGTCCGGCGCCCAACGACGTCCAGGTGCGTCCGCCGTTCGTGCTCCGTAGAACGCCCAAGAAGTTCGTGCCGACGAAGAGGCCGGCCGGAGTGACCAGGATGCCGGTCACCTCCTGCACCCGCCCTGAAGGAACCACGCGGGGCAGCCGTCCGGTTTGCGTCCAGGTGAGGCCTTCGTCCGTGCTCCGGAAGATGACGCCCAGCCGGTCGGCGTCGGTCCCGGCGGTCTGGGCCAGCACCGCCACCAGGGCGCCCTGCGGCTCGCGCGTCAGCGCGACCACGGAGCCGTAGCGCGGCCGCGGCGACGGTCCGCGCCGCTGCCAGTTGGACCCACGGTCGACGCTGGCATAGACCTGCCGCTCGAACAGGATGGCGACCGTACCGCTCTTCCTGGGATCCGGCAGGATTGCGGAGACCCAGTTCGAGTCGCAATAGTAGTGATGGCAGCCGCCGAGCAGCAGGCCGGCGTTCAGGTCGTGCCAGGTCCGGCCGCCGTCGTCGCTGCGATGAAAACCGCCAAACAGGTTGCCGGCATAGAGCGTCCGCCGGTCGAAAGGATCGACGGCGAGGCTCCGGAAGAGGTCCCACGGGCGCTCGACCTGCGGGTCGACCACACCCTTCCAGGAACCGCCGCCGTCGAGGGTCTCGAGCACGCGCGCATGGCTGATCCCCCCTTCTTCGAAGCGGACGGCCGACGCGATCACGTGCCGCGGATCGCCCGGATCGGCGGCCAGGGCGATCGGGTTGCTCAGCGTCGAGCCGCTCCAGGTCCGCCCGAGATCCGACGTGACGAGGAGGGGGACCACCGGCAACCTGGATGCGTACGGGGACACGACCGGAGCGGCGAGGAGGCCGTTCTCGATCGGCAGGATCGCCCCGATCTCTGCCGCCGCGAAGCCGTGGTTGACCGGCTGCCAGGGCCCTTGATCGGTGGCGGCGCGGAAAACGCCCTTGTCGGTCGCCAGCGCCAGCCCCTTCCCGGGCAGGTTGTACACATCGCCAACGCCAGGTACCTCGCCCGCGTTCGTCCAGCTTTCGCCGCCGTCGCGCGACACCCAGAGCTGCGCCATCATTCCGGAGAGAACCACGACACGGACGGTGAGCGGATCGTTGGGGTCGATCGCCGGCGCTCCGCAGTGGGTCTGCTGCAGGTAGGGTTTCCAAGTCGCCCCCTCGTCGCTGCTGCGCACGAAGCAGGGGCTGAAGGGGCCTGGGTCGCGCGCCCAAACGTAGAGGGTGCGGGGAGCCCGGGTGGCGACCATCGCCTGCGGCGAGAAAGGACCCTCGAACAAGGTGGGCTCGGACCAGGTCGTGCCGCCGTCCACAGAGGTGTAAAAGCCTGCCCCTGAGACGGAGTACAGGGTTCCCGGGCGGTCCGGTGCAAGGGCAAAGACGGTTCCATATTGGATGTCCTGCCACGTTCGCCCGCCGTCCTGGCTACGGAAGAGGACCGAGTCGGAGAGCCAGTAGACCGTGTCCGGCGCAAACGGATCCACCTGGAGATCCTGGGCAGAGTACGAGGAGCCATAAGGGGAGTGGGAGACGACGCTCCAGTGATCGCCGAAGTCGTCGCTACGGCGAATCGAAGTGCTGTCGTCGAGCTCCAGCACCACCGCGTAGAGCCTTCCCGGGCGGTGCGGATCGGAGGCGAAAGCCTGCGTCATGCCGTCGAGGCCGACCTGAATGCTGCGCCAGGAACCGAGGGACATCGAGCGCCACAGACCGGCTGCGGTCAGGGCATAGCCGCGTCCGCCGACGCCCGCCGGATCGAGGAACAGGCGCGACCACAGAGGGACCGCCGGTGGACCGACGGGCACCCAGCGCGGCGCCGCGGCGGCGAGAGAGCTGGCCGCCAGCGCCCACACCAGCAGGACCGAGCACCGTACGGCCAGTCGCGAGGACCGACGACTGCCTGGCATGGCTCCCCTCCTATTCGTTGAGCACGCGATGGACAAAGGATACCGCAATCGATCCCTCGCCCACCGCCGAGGCCACTCGTTTTACGTTGCCGGCCCGGACGTCGCCCACGGCGAAGACTCCGGGCAGGCTCGTTTCGAGAAGATGGGGAGCCCGGGCGAGCGGCCAGCTCGCGGCGGCAAGATCGTCCGGCGACAGGTCTGGCCCGGTCTTGATGAAGCCTCCGGCGTCGAGCGCGACGCAACCGTTCAGCCAGTCGGTGCTGGGATCGGCGCCGGTCATGACGAAGACATGGCCGATGTCGTGAGTCTCATGGGTCCCGGACTGATCGTCCCTCCACCGTACCCGTTCCAAACGATCATCCCCTTCGAGATCGGTGATCGTCGTACGCGTGCGCAGCACGATCGCGGAGCTCTCTTCGATCCGCCGGATCAGATACCGCGACATGGTTTCCGCCAGCCCGGCCGAGCGGATGAGCATGTGCACGCGCCGGGCTGTCTGGGCGAGAAAGACCGCCGCCTGGCCGGCTGAATTTCCTCCTCCCACCACGATCACCTCGTTGCCACCGCACAGCTGCGCCTCGATGTGGGTTGCACCGTAGTAAATACCCGCGCCTTCGAACCGCGCCAGATCCGCGAGCGGGAGCTTGCGGTACCGGGCTCCCGTCGCCAGGATGACGGTGCGCGCCGGGATCCGTTGGTCAGGATCGACTTCGAGGGTATACGGCCGGCGGTCGCAGGTGAGCCGGCGGGCGCCCTTGGCGATCATCACCTGGGCGCCGAACTTCTGGGCCTGCGTATAGGCGCGCGCGGCGAGCTCCTGGCCCGAGATGCCCATGGGAAAGCCGAGATAGTTCTCAATTTTCGAGCTCGAGCCCGCCTGTCCCCCCGGCGAGTCCACCTCCAGCACCAGGACGTCCAGCCCTTCCGATGCGCCGTACACGGCGGCCGCCAGTCCCGAGGGCCCGGCGCCGACGATCACCAGGTCGCGGGGGTGCGCCGGATCGATCGCGTCGTTGAAACCGAGGCAATCGGCGATCTGCTCGTTGGTCGGATTTCGCAGCACCGCCTCGCCGCGACAGATCAGCACGGGCAGATCCGCGATTTCGACATGGAAGCGATCCAGCAGGTCCTGGACACCGCCGTCACGGTCCAGATCGATATAGCTGTACGGGTGGCCGTTGCGGGTCAGGAACTCCTTGATGCGCAGCGTGCCGAGGGAATGGCTGGAGCCGACGAGGACGACGTCGCCAAAGCCATGGGCGATGAGCTCCACCCGCCGCAGGATGAAGGCCCGCATGACGATCTCGCCGAGCTCGGAGTCGTTCTGCACGAGGGCCAGGATGTGCTCGTGATCCAGCTCGATCACCTCGCCCGGCGCGGTCACCCGCGCCCGGACGAGCGTGCGGCGGCCCGAGAGCATGTTGACCTCGCCGGTGAACTGACTGGGCCCCAGGGTGGTGACAAGGGTTTCGGCGGCGCCGGTGGGCCGGACGATCACAACCTCGCCGGCCTTGAGGACGAAGAACGGTACGCCCTGGTCCCCGGGCTCGAAGAGCACCTCGCCTTTTTGAACCTGGCGCACCCGGCCGTATGCCGCGATCCGCGCGACCTGGGCCGGGGTCAGCGTCGGGAACATCGAGTCGAGGCGCGGATCGGGAATCGCCGGGTTCAGTGGAGTCGGATCGGTCATCGCGAGACCTCATCTCCTTCGAAAAACTCGACGACTCCGGTCTCCACGGAGTACTCGGCACCGATCACGAGGAGATCGTCGTCCCGGATCAATTGTTCCAGGATCTCGGAGCCATGCCGAAGGTGATCGACCGACACGGCGATATTGGCTCGCGTCACTTTTCGCTGCAAGCCGGCGAAATCGTGCTCGCCGCCGGCCTTCAGAACACCTTCCGCCGAAGGCCGGATGCGATCGACGATCGAGCGGAGATTGCGGGATTGATTTTCGATTGGCCGCTGCAGCTCTTCGAGCGTCGCCCGCACGGCGCCGCACTGCGAATGCCCCAGCACGACCACCAGCCGTGTTCCGAAGTGGGAAGCCGCGAACTCGACGCTGCCCACCTGGGACGGCGCCACGATATTGCCGGCGACGCGAATAACGAACAGATCGCCCAGGCCCTGGTCGAACACGAGCTCGGCGGGCACCCGGGAGTCCGAGCAACCGAGAACGATCGCGAAGGGCTCCTGCTGCTGCGTCAGCTCGAGCCGCCGCGAACCGCTCAGCAGGGTCTCATGGCTGCCGAGGTTGGCGACGAAGCGGCGGTTGCCCTGACGGAGGCGTTCGAGGGCTTCTCGTGCCGGAGTCATCGATGGGTGGAGGTCGGTTTGGTGTCCATGGGCGGCTCCGAGCCAGGGAGCTTACACTGCCGAGACCGCTCTCGCCAGGCCCGGTGGAATCCTGTCCGCCAAGAATATTTCCAGGATAAGTTGCTGCTTGTCGTCTCCATACGCTACCGCTCCCTGGCGGAGGTTGCTTCCAGCTCAGAATCGTACGGAAACCTGTTGACGAAAGCGAATTTCAGGATTACCTTGTAAAGATCTTTGGCTTCACGCGAAGAGACGGAATCGTCGAAGGCCGGCCCGGTGCCCCGTGTCTCTGCCGGTGCGATGGCTGGGGACGACTCCGCCGACGGTTCATTCGGAACTCAAAGGAGAGGATTATGAAGAGAAGTCTTCTCGCAGTCTCCGCCGTCGCTCTCGCCGTGCTCCTCGTCGCTCCCGCTTTCGCGGCCGAGCGCGTCATCTACAATGGAATCGACCTCTGGCAGACCAAGGGGAATGGCACGACCTTCCGCGACTTTTCCAAGGCCCCGATCCCGGCGGGCTTCTTCTGCGCCAAGTCGGCGCCCTTCACAGGCAGGATCGTCTTTCGCGGCGTCCCGGTGGCGACCAACGGGTCGCTCGGCGTCACCGACACCGTCGTTCAGCGTCTCGACGACGCCGTCTTCAACGAGAATGGGGTCGCGACAACCCGGCTTCAGGTCCGTGCCCTATCCTTCGAGGGAGCGGCTCCCGTCAAGACCTCCTGCGGCGCCTTCAACGTTCGCGTGACCCTCGACGGCGAGCAGCCGATCACCCACATGAAGATCATCCGCAACGACGAGAACGGCGGGCATTTCCTGTCTCCCATCTGGGTCAACGTCAAGATGATCTTCACCCCGGTCTCCGGGCCGAGCCGCGAGCCGCTCGAGCTGTCGCGGAAGCTGCGCTTCGCCGCCGATCCCAAGGCTGTTTGGTCAGACAAGCCGGAGTTGCTCAACAAGCGCGGCGCCAGCGTCGTCAAGGTCGACACGGATGGCGACCGGTTGCCGGACACCTTCCTGCCGGGTCCCTCCAACTTCGTCGCCGGCCTGCGGACCCCAGCCAACAGATCCATTTCCGTCAAACAAGCCGTGGCCGCGGCCGCGGTAAGCCCCACCTGTCACTGTGACGAGTCCTGCTACTACATGCATTGCACCTACCTGGTGATGCAGGACCAATGAGAAGCTAGACCCGGGACGCGAGCTCCAGGGGACCCCGGCCGGCGGAGAAGGAAACCCACCGGTCAGCGGGTGAAAGAGACAGGGCTCGCGGCCCAACAGGTCACCCCCTCCGCTAATCCTGCGGCACCCCCATATCCATGGTCAGTTTCCACGAGCCGTCCTTCTGGCGTTTCCAAATCGTTACATAACGCCCTTCGTCCTTGCCGGGCTTTCCCTTCTCGGTGTACTCATACTTGTACTTTCCGGTCTCGTAGGCGACGTCGCCGTCCAACCAGACGTTCACGGTGGTCACCGTCACCTTGACGCCGGGGTCAGAACCCTGCATGGCGGCCTTTTGACGCTCCATGATCTGCTGGCGGCCCTTGATGAGCTTGCCGCTGCCCGCCAGTTGGACGCCGTCGTCGGCGAAGATGGCGGCAACCATCGCCGCGTCGCCTTTCGCCCAGCCCTCGCTCCACTGCGCGTTCCCCTTGTCGATGGCGCGCCGGACGTCCGCCAGGGCCTCCGCTGCGCCTGGAGCAGCGGTTTCACTCTTGGCTTGGGCAAAACCCATGGACGCAGCCATGACGGCGATACTGACAGCGATTAGAAGTCGTTTCATTGTCTGAGGCCTCCTTGGTAAGTTGAGATGAATCTCACTCCGGCAACACGTCGAGGCGCCCTTCGCCGACGAGGGCAACTTCGCCGCCGACTTCGACGGAGCGGATTTCGGTACCCGCGCCGTGCGCCCTGAGGATAATCTCGCTCGGCCGGCCGGTGAAGCGGCCCTGGCGCAGCATCGCGGCCTCGCCATCGGCGATGAGGCCGTGTCGCCGAAGGTAGGCGGCCGCACAGCCGGCGCCGCTGCCTGTGGCCACGTCCTCGACGATGCCGTCGTTGTTCCAGTGCCGGCCCTCGAGCGTCCGCGCGTCCAGCAGGTACGCGAACTGCGCCCCCAGTTTCGCGAGCTCGGCGTCGAGGTCCGTCCTGGCGATGCGAGCCCGAGCCAGCGCCTCACTGCGGACCGGCAGCACAAGGTAGCGCAAACCAGTCGAGACGACCTCGGGAGCCAGCTCCGGATCGAGGTCGTCCGCGGAGAGCGAGAACCATGACGCGATCTCGTTCGCCATGCCGTGAGCCGGTGTCGAGAGGAACTCCGGTGCGCCTTGATCGAGGACTGCCGCGTAGAGTCTCGGCCCGCGTCGCCGGGTTTCGACGGTGACCGTCCGGGCTTTCAAGTGAATCGTCCAACGTTCGGTCTCGGCAGGACCGTGCAGCGCATGAAGCACAGACGCAGCGCCGATCACCGGGTGGCCCGCGAAGTCGAGCTCCTCGATCAGGTCGAAGACTCGGGCCCGGTAGACCCGTTCGCCTTCCTCCCGTTCGAGGAAGATCGACTCGAAATGACGCAGCTCTTTGGTGATCCGCTCCATCTGAAATCCCGTGAGGCCGGCGGCGTCGGGGAACACGGCGAGGCTATTGCCACTATAGGGGCGGGGTGTAAAGACATCGACGTGATGGAAGCCGACCGGTGCGGCCATCCGAGATCCTCCAAGTCAGCGCTATATCGCCGGAAGCTCGATCCACGAAACACGTGGCACCCGGCCAAACTCAGGATATAATCCAAAACTGATAGCCAGCCACAAATCAAGGTTTCGGTGAGGGTGCGTGACGAGGCCGGCCGGTTGAAACAGTTCTCGAAGGAGGGGCTCGTCGCCCCGGTGAAATAAGGGGGTGGGCTCGGGCCCTGGATACTTCGGCCTCGCCCCTTCTGCGCACCCATGAAGAAGGGACGACGATGAGAAAGAGCCGCGCCATCGCCGCGGGACTATTCGGCGGTCCAATCTACCAAGGGAACGCC
>DATIOS010000645.1:0-2592 GCA_035472915.1 Thermoanaerobaculia bacterium | reverse complement strand
GCAGGGGCTCCGGTGGAAGGCAATCAACGCATGGCGGAAAACAGGCGCTGGACGAAAACGATCCGGCCCGGCGATCTCGCCGGAGGACCGGGCAAGATCTGCCAGGCCTTGGGCGTCGGCCGCGATCTCGACGGCGTCCTTCTCGACCAACCCCCGCTCTACATCACGAAGGGAGAGCCGGCGACGGCGGAGCGGATTGTGGCCAGCCCCCGAATCGGGGTTGACTACGCGGGCGAGGCCGCGGCGTGGCCGTTGCGATTTTCGCTGGCGGGGGAGCCTGATGTGTCCCGGCCGCGGCCGGGATAGGAATCCCTACCGCATCGGCGACGCCCCGCGCAGGGGCGTGTTCGAGGGGTTTTTCGGCGGCAGAAGGCGGATATAGCCGATCTGGGAGAGCTTCCAGAAAAGCATCAGGGCGTCGAGCTGCGCCATCGGAGTGATCTTCAGGATCGACTGGATGTCGTAGGTGCCATTGATACGGGTGAGCATGAAGCCTTCCGACGGCGAGAGCTGCGAGGAGGTGAGCTGCTCCATCGTGGCCGTCACCTGTGGAATCGAGCCCAGAGTCACTCCGGCCTTTTCGATGTACTCGCGGACCTTCTTCTCGGCCAAAGTCAAAACCTGCTGGGCATCCGGATCGTCCGGTTCCAGGGCCTTGGCCGCCCGCAGGTGGCGCAGCGAGGCATCGAATTCCCCATCCTTGAGCAGCGCCCGGCCGGCCTCGATGAGGGTCGCTGCCGATAGCGCGCCGACCCCGCCCTTCCCCCCGCCTCCCGAGCGCAGCTTCACCAGCTTGAGGTGCCCCGCCTGATACTGGTCGAACAGCAGCTTGCAGACCTGAAACTCGGTGGCGTGGGTCTGTTCCCGTATCTCCTCGATGGTGAGCTGGTCGTCCACCATCTCGATGATCCGCCGCTCGCCCGCACCCAGACCCGGGACGGAGGAGAGATCGACGATCGCCACGGGGATCATCTGCTCGTCGGGGATCACCTGGCGGATGCGCCGCCATTCGTCGACCCGCTGCACGCCCTCCATGACGATGCCGGTGACGTCCATCTTCATCGGCACCATGGCGCTTTCGGGCAGGATGTCGTCGAGGAAGCGGAAGTCCCCCTCGGCCCACGAGAAGATGTCGTAGATGCTCTCCTCGGCTTTGAGGCGGAGCATGCGGGCGAGATCCTTTTCGGCGATGGCGCCGTTCTTCACCAGGATCATGCCGAGCAGGGTGCGGCTTTGCACTTGCAGCTCGATGGCTCGGTTGAGCTGCGCCTCGTTGATCAGACCATGGCTCACCAGGAAGTGGCCGAGATACTCCTCCGGCTTGTTCGAGGCGGACGAAAGGATCAGTCCGTCCTTGAAGAAGACCTTCTTCTCCGTCTTGCCGTGGACGATTTCCAGGGTCCCGTTCTTCTTGCTCTGGGAGAGCCACTGGAGCAGCTCTTCGAGCTGCATCGTTCTGAGATTCCCGACGATGCCCATAATGACCGGGCCGATTATAGTCCTAGGCGAATATGAAGCGATCGACCAGGCTGCCGGCGAGCTCCGCATGGAAGAAATCCCTCATCTTCGTGCCGGAGTCGTCCCTCTCTGCCCTTGATAGTGGCTGGACGAGCCGGGATCGCCGTACGCGACGTCCGGTTCGGACTCCATGGCGATGAAGATGAGCTGTGCAATTCGCCTGCCCGCCTCCAGCACGAAAGGCTGGGGCCCCAGGTTCTGAAGCTCGAGGGTGATCTCTCCCTCGAAGCCGGGATCGCACCAGCCGGCGAGCGAGTGGTTGATCCACAGCCGGCCGAGGGTGGATTTGAGCTTGAGGTCGCAGGCGACGTCGCGCGGGATGCGCACGTACTCCATGCTCGAGGCGAGGACGACTTCGCCCGGGAAGAGCTTGATGTGGGGAGCGTGGAACTCCTCGGGATCGCGGGTGGGGCAGATCCAGTGATCGGAGACCCTGACGTCGTAGCTGGCGGCATTGACCTGGTTCTCCTCGAAAGGGGTTACCCCCCCGCTCCGCCCCCATTCGCGGATCCAGCGGTCCGGTTTGATCATCGCCGGTCTCGCTCTACAGGAAACGGACCGGCGTCGTCACCTGCTCGCGGTCGATGGTGTCCACGAAGCGGATGATCTTGCGCGACAGGGACATGAACAGGGTTGAGGTACGCGAGCCGCCGCCGAAGAAGCGGACGCCCTTCAAGAGCTCGCCGTCGGTCACTCCGGTGCAGCTGAACAGGATCTCGTTGCCGGGAGCGAGCTCCTCGGTCTTGTAGATCTTCGTCAGGTCGTGGAAGCCCAGATCCTTGACGCGCTCCTGCTGCTCCTCGTCGGTGGCCCGGAGACGGCCCTGGATCTCGCCGCCGAGACAGCGCATGGCGGCGGCGGTGATGACTCCCTCGGGAGCGCCGCCGGTGCCCATCACCGCGTGGACGCCGGTGCCCCGCACGGCGGCCGAGATGCCGGCCGACAGGTCGCCGTCGCCGATCAGGCGGATGCGGGCGCCGGCGCTGCGGATGTCGGCGATGAGCTGCTCGTGGCGCGGCCGGTCGAGGACGACGACGGTCAGGTCGCTCACCTTGCGGTTGAAGGCGGCGGCGA
>DATIOS010000644.1:0-11972 GCA_035472915.1 Thermoanaerobaculia bacterium | reverse complement strand
CCTCCAGGGCACCTGGTGGCACCCGCATTGCGATTTCCTGGAAGTGCTCGTAACGGCGGGAATCGTGGGCGCGGCGCTCCTCGCCGTGGGCCTGTGGGCCGTCGTCCGGCAGTCGGCCCGGGTGCTGCGCGGGGGCAGCCGCTCAGAGGACCGGGCGGCCGGGCTCGCTGCCTGCGGGCTCCTGGTTTCCGTGGGTATCCACGAGTCGCTGGACTTCGGCCTCACCATGCCGGCCAACGCCGTGACGCTCGCCGTCCTCCTCGGCGCCCTGACGGCGGCAAGGCTGCGCGCCGCCTCAACGCAGCGCGACCGCGCCGGGAATCACCTGGCTTCTCTGCGCGTCGAGAATCTCCAGAACGTGGAGGCCGCGCCCGAGGGGCAGCGCCAGCAGCAGCGGCGCCCCGGTTCTCCCCGGCGGCACCGGGACGGCGCCAAGGCCGGCGCCGTCCAGCCGTAGCTCGAGGATCGCTCCCTCCTTGGGTGTCTGATCGAGGTCCACGGCCAAGCCGGCCGCGGCGGTCTCCGTCAACATCTCCAAGCGAGCGATTCCATGCCGCCACGTCCAGGACTGGGCAGACCAGGAGCGGCGGCTGAGGGCCGCCAGGCGAACCTCCGCCTCCGCCAAGGCGCCAGGGTTCTCGGCCGCCTTCGCCACTTCGGCCTGGGCCTGCCAATAGAGGGGGCGTGTCTGCCAGGAGAGGTTCACCAGGGAAAGGGCCTGCTGCGCGTCCTCCACCTTGCCGCGAGCGGCGAGGAGCCGTGCCCGGGTCAGCAGGTACGGCGCCCACGGCTCGGTGCCAAGCCCCTGGGTCCGCCGTTCGAAACGCGCCGCACCCGGCAGATCGCCGGCGAACAGGGTCGCCAGGGCCTGCTGCTGCGGCTCCTGCTCGCGGACGAAGTGGGAGAGCCGCTTCAAGGCAGCGGGTTTGAGCTCGCAGCCGGCCATCAGGCAGCGGTCGAGAGCCTGCTCGAGGAAGGGCTGCAGGCGCTGCGAGGTCTGCGTGTCGACCGGGCCCGGAGGGCAGCGATCGAGCGCTTGTTCCAGGAGCTCCTGGAAGCGGGCCTCGGGCCGCGCCCGCTGGGCGACGCCGAGATACAGCGTGCGGGCCTCCTCCAGGTTGCCGTCGCTGCGCAGCCGGTCGGCTTTCAGCAGGTCGCGGTTGAGGCTGGAGAGCAGCGCCTCGTCCCCCCGGCGGCGCGCCGCGTCGTAGCCCGGCCAGTCGCCGCGCCGGCCGAGGATGCCGGCCACCTGATCCCAGGCGGCCGGGTCGTCCGGCAGGGTGGAGAAGGCCTCCTGACGGTCGGTGACGCGGTCGAGCCAGGGCTCGAGCAACCTGCCGCGCTCGTCCGCGTCACGAAAGACCTGCGCCAGAAGGCCGCGGGCGACGGCGCGTTTGCGCGGCGACAGCGCCGGCCAGACCTCCAGGTACGCGGCGGCGAGCAGCAGCGTCGGCTCGCGGCTGGCCGGTGCCAGGCGGACGGCTGCCTCCAGCGGCGCCTCCCAGCTCCGGTAGGCGGTGAACAGCCGCGGATCGTGCCCCTGCGCCCAACCGAGGTAGGTAGCGGCGCCCATCGCCTGGGCCGCCTCCCACGAGGCGGGCCGCCGGGCCAGGACGTCCCGTCCAACCTGTGCCGTCTCCGCCATGCGCTGCGCGGCCTGGGAGGCCGCCTCTTGCGGCGGCAGCCCCTTGCCGCGCGCCGGGTCGAGCTCCGCCGCGATCAAAGCTCGCGCCGTGCGCAGCCGCACCCTGTCCGGCTCGGGCTCACGGTCGATGGCTCCCGCGTCGAGGTTGACCTCCGCTCGCTGGAGCCGGCCGAACCCCTCGTCGCGGGCGGCCTCCAGGCCGCGGTGCTCGGCGCCGACGGCGAGAGTGAGACCGAGGGCCGTCAGCACCAGTCCGGCGCGCCAGACCCAATCGGCGCCGCGGCGCCCGGAAGGCTCAGGGGAAGTCATGGCGAAATGGTACCGCAAGGGAACACGGACGAGCACGGACCAACACGGACGAAAGGAAAACCGGAAGGGCTACTTGGCTTTTCGTGCTCGTCCGTGTTTTGTTCGTGCTCGTCCGTGTTCGTCTATCCTCCTTCCATGTCCCCTCGCTTCCAGCCGCCGCCGCTGACTTTGTCGCCCGAGGCGCGCTGGATGCTGCTGCGGGCTTTCGGCCCGGCGGCGGCGCCGGTTTCCGTGCCGGTCGACGCGCCGGCGGCCCTGGCGCTGTCGCGCCGGTTCGAGGTGTCGGCGCGCATCGCCGCCCGCCAGGGACGGGAGCGGCTGACGGTGGAGCTGGGCTCGGAGGCCGCGGCCGGCTTCGCCCGCGACCGGGCCGCGGCCGCGGCCGTCGCGATGCGGCTGATGGCGGCGGCGGAGGAAATCGCAGCGCTCGCGGCGACTGCGACGAACAAGCGGCAGCTCGCGATTCCCCTCACTTTTCTCAAGCTCGCCGGCCTGGAGAGCGCCGGAATCCTGGCGGCGGGGAGCCGCGGCGCCTGTGACCTGGACGTTCTGGTACCGGCCGGCCGGGCCGAAGAGCTGTGGCAGGCGCTGGCCGCGGCGGGCTGGCAGGGAGCCGGTCCGTCGTACGAGCACCAGCTTCCGGCCCTCGCTCATCCGGAGCGCGGGGTGGTGGAGGTCCACCGGCTCATCCCCGGCCTGCGCCTCGGCGGCAACGCCACGGACGCCTCGGCGGCCTGGGAAGACCTCGAGCGGGAGGGGCTGCTGCTCCCCCTGCCGGACCTGCCCGGCCGCTGCTCGGTGGCGGTGCCGGAGGTTCAGGCGGCCCACGCGCTGGTCCATGGCCTGGGCCAGCACGGCTTCACCCCCGCCGCCTACTCGCTGTTGAAGATGATGGCGGATCTGCAGGACCTGGGCGACGGCGCCCTCACCCCTCGAGCGCTCGCCTGGGTGGCCCGCGACGTACCGCCCGGCGAGGCGGCGGCCGTTCGCCGGCTGGGCGCGCGCCTGGCGGCGGGGGAGGACCCTGCCGCCTGGGCGACAGGAGCCGCCGGAGATCCTCCCGAAGCGACGTTGCTGCGCCACATCCTGGCCGGCCGTCTCGACGCGGACTACGCCAGTACGCTTCGTCTCGGCCTGTTCCGGCCGCCGCCGGGCGATCGCGGGCCTGCCGTTCGCCTCGCCCGCGCCGTCTGGGGCGCCATTGCGCTCTCCGACGCCCAGATCGACGGCATCTATGGCTCCGTGGGCGCCAACGGTCGCCCGCGCAGCCGCCTCGGCTACTTTTGCCGCCGCCTCGCGCGCCCCTTCGATCTCATCCTCCGGCTGGGAAGCTACGGCGTCCGCTGGCTCAAGCTGCGGCTGGCAAGCCAAAATCCAAAATCCAAAATCGAAAATCCCCCCGGCTATACTCCTCCGCCGTGAAGCCCGCACACCGCTCGCTCAACGCCCAAGCGAGACCGCCCCTGGACTTCCGGCTGGGGATTCTCTTTCTCTGGTTGTTGGTGCTGGTGGCGCCGTTCGTGCTGGCGCCGGTGGCCAAGGAATCGTTCCGGGAGCCGAAGCTGCTGGCGGGCGAGTGGCTCGTGCTGGCCTCCTTGACCTGCTTCTCCTGGGGGCTGCGGCGTGTGTCGGCCGTGCGGCTCGCCGAGATCTGGCGGCTGCCGGCTGTGCGCCTGGTCGTCCCGTGCCTGGTGGTGGCCACGGCCGGCCTCGCCGCCAGCCGGCATCCACTCCAGGTGCGGGAAGCGCTGATCGACCTCTGGATCGGCGCCGCCGCGCTGGTGGGGTGGAGCGTCGCCCTGCCGGCGCCGCGGTTGGAACGACTGCTGCGCGGCCTGCTGTGGCCGGCCTCGCTGATGGCGCTGCTGGGCATCCTGCAATACCACGGCGTTCAGCCTTTGGCCTTGGCGGGCCTGCAGCCTGGCACCCGGCTGGCGATCACCTCCCTGGCCGGCAACCCGGGCGACCTCGCTTCCTATCTGGTGCTGCCGTGCCTGGTGGCGCAGTCCAGCCTCGGGCGCCGGCGGCGTTCCGGCGAGGAGTGGTCGAGCCCCGGGGTCTGGGGAACGGCGCTGGCGCTGGCCGTCTTGCTGTATGCCCTGCTGCTGACCCAGACGCTGGCCGCGTTGGCCGCTGCCTTCAGCGGAAGCCTGCTGCTGTGGGCGCCACGGTTTCCCCGTCGCCGGGCGGCGGCTCTTCTCGCCGCGTCCCTGATGACGGCAGCCGTGGTGGTCGCCGCGGTGCCACCCTTGCGCCAGCGGATCGTGGGGAAGGCGCGCGTCCTCGCCCAGGGCGACTGGAACGAGCTGCTCACCGGCCGGCTCGACGGCTGGAGAACGGCCCTGTGGATGCTGCGTGAGCAGCCGCTGACCGGCGTCGGCCACGGCGCCTATCGCACCGAGTTCGCGCCGGCAAAACTGGCGCTGCTGGATCGTGGTGACCGATTTTATGAGGGATTGATGGAGCCCGGTTTCGCCAACGCCCACAATGAGCTCCTGGAGGCCGGGGCGGAATGGGGGATTCCCGGCCTGCTGGCGCTGGCCTGGGGGCTCTGGGTGTTGCTCGCCGCATTGATCCGCGATGGCCGCCCAGGCCGCTCGCCGGAGGACCGCGCCCTGGCTTGGGCTGGCACGGCGGCCCTCGGCATTCTCTCCCTGGCCGACTTCCCGTTCCATATCGCCCTGGTGGCCTTCCCGGCGCTCCTCTTTCTGAGCTGGGCTCTCAGCCGTGAGTGGAGTGAGGAGGGCCCTGCGGCATGAAAGGCTGGATCCTGGCGACGATCCTCACCGCTCTCCTGGCCTTGGCGACGGCGGGGCAGACCGTTCGCTGGCGCGACCGGTTGACGGCGAGCCGGCTTCTGGCCGAGGTCGAGGCCCTCAGCCTGCAGGCGGCCCGCTCCGGGCAGGTGCCGGCGACCATGATCGCGTCGAATCTCCGGGCCTTGCGCCGCGCCGCTCCTCTCGACCCCGTGGAGGTCGGCATTCCCATCGCCCGCGGCAGCCAGTACTTCCTGCTGGCGCGGGCCGACCCGGCCATCGAGGCTTATCAGGAGGCCCTGGCGCTGGAGCCCCGGGCCGAGGGCTATCTCAACCTCGGGCGGGCGCAGTGGCTGGCCGGCCGGACCGAAGAGGCTCGCCGGAGCTTCGGCTTTGCCGTACGACTCGATCCCCACCTGGCTGCCCTGGTGCCGCCGGGGGGCTCGCCGGAAGGTAAATGATGGGCCGCGAGATCGCCGAAGGAGTGTTCGCGGCACTGCGCGACCTGGCTCGCGAGGCTCCGGTCGAGGTGGAGGTGCGCGGGGATTGCATGGCCCCGCGCCTCGCCGACGGCGACCGGGTGCGGGTCGCCGCCGCCCGCTTCTATTGGCCTGGCGACGTGGTGGTCTTCCGGGCGCCGGACGGCCGGCTCCTGGCCCACCGCGTCCTCGGCTATCGTTTCCACCGGTCCCAGGGCGGCGCTCTCGCCCTGGTGACCCGCGGCGATTCCTGCGTCGTGCACGACGCGCCCGTTCCCCTCGCCCGAGTCCTGGGGCGGGTGGCCGGCGCCGCGCCGCGCCTGTCGGCCCGTGCCCTCGCTCTGCGCCGCTTTCTGGGCTTGGCTCTCCATTGGCGTCCGCGCAGATGAGCTTCGGCGGCGAGTTCCTCTGCCATCCCGACCTCTTTCCAGGGCGCCGGAGCGGCGAGCCTTGGGGAGAGTGGCGCCTGGTTCTCGACGTGCCGGGCGGTCCCTACCGCTTCTCCGGTCTCGCCGAAACCCAGGTCGAAGCTTTGCGCCTGCGCTTCGGCCGCCTCTGCCGGGTGCTGGATTCAGCGGCGCTGAAGACGGCGGAGGCGGGAGTCCATACCGCCGTTTTCCGCGCCCCCGGCGCCGACTTCCTCGAGCTCGACACCCGCGGTTGGGAGTACACCCTCGATCTGGACCATGCTGAGAGCTTCGTGCGCATCGCCGGCCTGCGCCTGATGGCGCGGCTCGACTGGGCGCCAGGAATCACGGGGGGCTTATGGACTCCGGAGGTTGCGGGGGAGATGTGGGTGTCGGTGCTCGAAAATTACCTCCGGCTCCTCGTCGCCTACCGCCTGGTGGCCGAGGGGGGCGTGCTGCTGCACAGCGCCGGCGTGAGCGACGGCCATTCGGCCTGGTTGCTGCTCGGTCCTTCCGGAGCCGGCAAGACCACCGCCTCCCGCCTCTGCCTGGCGGCGGGAGCCGAGGTCCTTTCCGACGACCTCAACGCCGCGCGCTTTCCGGACGGCGGCGGCGGGCCGGTGGTGGCGCGCCTGCCTTTCACCGGCGATCTTGGCGAACGCCAGGGAGAGCCCGGTGCCTGGCCGCTGCGCGCCGTGCTGCGGCTGCGCCAGGGGCCGGCCGAGTCGCTCGTCCCGCTGTCGCCGGCCGCCGCCTTTGCCGCCCTGGTGGCGGCGGCCCCCTACGTCAATCGTGATTTGTGGCGCCGCGAGCCGCTGCTCGCCGCGCTCGACAGGCTGGCGCATGCGGTGCCGGCCTGGGAGCTGACCTTTTCGCTGGGGGCGGACCTTTGGTCTATACTGGCGAGGATTCCTCTATGAGCGAGATTACGTCATCGACCGTCCTGCGCCGCCCAGCGGACATCCGCTACCGCCGGATCGACGGCGAGGCGGTGGTGCTCCGCCAGTCTACGGCCGAGGTGCTGGTGCTCAACGGCGTGGGCGCCACCGTGCTCGACCTCGCCGACGGCAAGCGCCCGGTGGACGAATGGATCGATGCCCTCGCCCGGGAGTACGGCGCCGACCGGGAGACCGTGGCGCGGGACGTTCTGGAGTTTGCCGGCGAGGCCTCGGCAGCGGGATTGCTGGAGCCGGTACCGGCGATGCCCGCGACGAAAGCCGGCGAATGAGCCTCGCGCGGCTGATGGCGACGGCCTGGCGCCAGAACGCCCTGGTCTCCGTCCTGCTCGAGCTGACGTACCGCTGCAACCTCGACTGCTTCTTCTGTTACAACGACCTTGGTTTGCGCGGCGTGCCGCTCTCCAGGGAGCGGTACTTCGCGCTGCTCGACGAGTTGCGCGAGCTCGAGGTGCTCCACCTCACCCTTTCGGGCGGCGAGCCGCTCGCCCATCCGGACTTCCTCTCCCTCGGCGCCCGCGCCCGGGAGCTGGGCTTCGTCGTCCGCATCAAGTCCAACGGCCACGCCCTGCATGGCGAGCTGGCCCGCCGGGTCCGCGACGAAATCGACCCGTTTCTCCTCGAGATCAGTCTGCATGGCGCCACCGCCGGCACCCACGACCGCCAGACTCGCGTGCCGGGGAGCTTCCAGCGCCTGCTGGCCAACCTCTCGGAGCTCCGGGCTCTCGGCTTGCGGGTGAAGCTCAACAGCACGCTCACCGCCTGGAACGAAGGGGAGATCGAGGCGATGTTCGCCATCGCCGATTCCCTCGGCATGCCCCTGCAGGTCGATCCCGAGGTGACGCCGCGCGACGACGGCGACCGCGAGCCGCTGGCGGTCACGCCGTCCCGCGAGGGGGTGCTGAACCTCTTCCGCTTGCAGACGGAACGTGGCCGCGCGCTGGCCCAGGTGGGCGAGGTGGGCGGGCGCAGCGCCGACGAGACCGTCCCGGCGCCCGCCGGCAAGCACTGTGGCGCGGGATCTGCCGGTCTCGCCGTCGATCCCTACGGCAACGTCTATCCCTGCGTGCAGTGGCGCAAGCCGTCAGGCAATCTCCATCACCAGAGCCTGCGGGAGATCTGGCAAGGCTCGACCGCGCTGGCGGAGGTGCGGGACCTCACGGTCCGCGTTCGCGAGCTGATGGACGAGCAGGGGCCGCGGTCTTCTCTCCTAAACTTTTGCCCCGGGATGGCATCTGTCCACTCCGACGGCGACCCGCTGGCGATCTACCCCTCGGCCTTCCAGCGCAAGGAGCTGCTGGAGGTCGTCCTGGCCGAGGAGGCCAAGCGGCCGCTTCTGCCGATCCTTCCTTGAGCTGGCTGATCTAAGAGGAGATTGGGCCCGAAGGGCAGAGGCCGGGATTGCTCTTGGCGACGCCCGCCGGCGCGCAGACAGCTGCTACGGCCTCGAGCGGCTCGCGGGAAAGGATCCGCGGTTTTTCATAGGTGCGCTCGGCGTGAACGGAGTCGGCTTGGCTCTCTCCGCTGTAGGGTATCCTCTGTCGCTCTTCCATGACCCTCACCTTCCGGGACGCTTTGCTCCGTGCATGACAGACGCCATTCCCAGTCTCTGATCAAGCTCCAGAGTAAGCTCCGAGCGCCAACATGTCAAGGCGGCAAGGCATTATAAGCGCTTGTTTGCATTCAACTTCCTCGTAAAAGAGACAGGAATACCTCTCCTCTCCACAGCTTGGTGGAGAACTATTTCGCTCACCTGAGCGTACAGGTCTCCATAAAGACCCTCGAGGTCAAAACAACCAACGTGGACTTGGGCCCGATGGGCCAGAGAGGAAAGGAATGTTTATGAAACAACTGGGAGCACCGATGGATCTTTGGAGGATTGCCGTCTTGATCGCACTCTTTTGTTTGCTCGCGGCCACGGCGTCGGCAACGCCGGTCAACGATCGGGGGGCGGCGCAAACCGCGCAGGCGAGGCTGGCGGAGCTTGCCGCGAACCTGCCCTTGCGTTTCGAGCAGAACGTGGGCCAGGTGAAAGAGCCGGGAGTGCGCTATTTTGCCCAGGGGCGAGGATATCGCCTGTCCCTGGGCGCGGAGGAGGCGGTGTTCAGCCTCGGCGGCGCCGCGAAACCGGCGGCGAAGACCGTGCGGCTGCGCCTGGCCGGCGGCGCGAAGCGTCCCGCCGTGGTGGGAATCGATCCCTTGCCGACGAAGACCAACTACCTTCTGGGCAGCGATCCGCGGGCGTGGCGCACGGGGGTTGCGAGCTTTGCCGGCGTGCGCTACGAGAAGGTGTACCCGGGAACGGATCTCGTTTTCTCGGGCGACGGCCGCCGGGTCGAGCAGTCGTTCTTCCTGGCCGCGGGGGCCAGGCCGCAGCGGATTCACCTGGTCTACGAAGGAGCCTTGGCGGCGCAGATCGGCAGCGCGGGCGAGCTCGTCCTGCGCACGGCGGGCGGCGAGCTGACGGCGGACCGGCCGGTCGCCTACCAGGTGGTCAAGGGAGAGCGCCTGGCCGTGGACTGCCGGTATGAGCTGCTGGCCCGTGCGGCGGGATCGCCCACGGTGGGGTTTGTGCTCGGGGCGTACGATCCTGAATTGCCTCTCGTGATCGATCCCGTATTCACCAATGGCACGACCCCGCTCAACGGCAGCGGTAACGACATCGGCCACGCCATCGGTGTCGATGGCGCCGGCAACGTCTACGTCGCCGGCAGCACCAACTCGACTGATTTCATCGGCACAATTCTTCCGGGCGGCGTGCAATCGAGCAATGGCGGCGATTTTGACGGATTTGTGGCGAAGATCGATCCCACCGGAACGACGTTGCTCTATTCCACCTATCTCGGCGGCAGTGGAATCGACGAGGTGGAGGGGATCGCGGTGGACTCGGCAGGGAACGCTTATCTCACGGGTTATACATTGTCAGCCGATTTTCCCGGCGTTACGGCCGGATCGATGCAGAGCAGCAATGCCGGCGGCAGGGACGCCTTCGTGGTGAAGCTGAGCCCGAACGGCTCGGCACTTCTCTATTCAAGCTATCTGGGCGGCAGCGGGACCGATTTTGGTTACGGCGTCGCCATCGATGCCTCCGGCAACGCCTACGTTGCGGGCTCGACCGGATCCAGCGATTTCCCGGGTGTTGTCGCCGGCTCCCTCCAACCGAGCAACGCCGGCGGCGGCTCGGACGCCTTCGTGACGAAGATCAACGCCGCGGGCACTGCGATCGTTTACTCGACGTACCTGGGGGCGAGCAGCGACGACCAGGCGCTCCGCATCGCCGTGGACTCGGCCGGCGAGGCGGTGATCGTCGGCGACACGTGCTCGGCGACGTTTCCGGTCACTGCCGGCTCGCTGGCGCCGGTGAGCCCAGGAGTGGACTGCGGCAGCTTTGTCAATGACGCGTTCGTCGCCAAGCTCAACGCGGCAGGTACCGCGTTGATCTATTCGACGTTCCTGGGCGGAGAGGGCAACGACGTCGCCCGCGATGTTGCCGTCGACACCGCCGGCAACGCCTATGTTGCCGGGTACACCAACTCGGCCAGCTTTACGGGAGTGACGGGCGACTCGTTCCAGCCGGCCAATCCCGGCGGCTATGCCGCCTTTCTGACCAAGATCAACGCGGCGGGAACCGCGTCAGGTTACTCGACGTTCCTGGGCGGCAACGGTTCCTTCGGTTGGGGAATCGCGGTGGATTCGGCGGCCAACGCCTACGTGACGGGAAATACCGGCGACGGCTACCCGATCGTAAACGCGGGAACGCTGCAGCCGGCGTTCGGCGGCGGCTCCAGCGGATTCGTGACGAAGGTTGGCAGCACGGGAGATGTTCGCTATTCCACCTATTTCAGGGGACCCTCCACCACCGGCTACGCGATTGCTTACGACAGCACGCAGAAAGCCGTTTACGTCACCGGCGCCACGAGCGGCGCCGGCGACGGGGATGCATTCCTGCTGCGGATCGCGCCGTCGGCGGTTCTCTCCATGGCCAAGACGGCGGACGTCTCCATCGTCGACCCTGGCAACAAGATCACCTACACCTTGGCGTATCAGAACTATGGAGAGCTCGATGCAACGGGGGCGAGTCTGAATGAAACCGTTCCCGCCAACACCGTTTTTCGTCCCACGCAATCGACTCCCGGATGGATCTGCACGCCGGACGCGACCGCCGGCTCCGCCTGTACGCTGGCGCTGGGAACCGTGCCGGTGGGAGCGGGGGGATCGGCGACCTTCACGGTAAAGGTGAAAGCCAACGTTTCGGCGAGCGGCGGAGCGATCAATAATACGGCGTGCGCCCAGCCCGGGCCCAACTGCGCTTTCGTCTCGACGCCCACCACCGCGGCGCCGATTCTTTCGATCACCAAAACGGCGAATTTCACCGAAGCGAAACCGGGTAACGTGCTGCGTTACACGATCAAAATTTTCAACACGGGAAACCAGGACGCTTCACCCGTCACCGTGACGGATACGGTGCCGGCCAACTCGGTCTTCGACCCTGCCAACTCGACGGCGGGTTGGAGTTGCGCACCGGATAATTCGGCGGGATCCGTGTGTACCTTCCCGGCGGGAACCCTGGCGACGGGCGATCACGCGACCGTCGTGTTCGCGGCGGACCTTTCGACGCTGTACTCCAACACCGCCTGCGTCCAGGTCGTTCCCCAGCAACCGGAGTTCCGGTCTCCCAAGGCGCTCCGGTTGCCGAGAACCCTGCCGGCGCCGGCGTGCTCCACCGCGACGACGCCGCTGAAGTGAGGCGCGTCCAGCCTGGTCCAGCCGCGCCCCTCACTCCCCCGGGTGACCCCTGGTGATGAGGGGCGCTACTCTCCCGTTCCCGCCGGCGTCGAGGCCGGCGGGAGCGGCACCTTGAGCCGCAGCCCGGGATCCCCCAGCAGATCGTAGATTCGCGGCAGGTCCAGATCGCCTCCCGCGATGCGGTAATCGGCGATCGCGCGGCGGACGCGGTCGCCCAACCGGTCGTCGGTGGCGTGATAGAAGCGCCCGGCCAGGAGCCGGGCGTCGCCATGGGTCGAGAGCCCCGAGGGCGCCCACACCGCGGCGGCGCCGCCGGTGCCGCTCTTCGCCAGCAGCTCGCCCAAGGCCGGGAAGCCGGGCACCTCGAAGCGGTTGATGGTGCAGGTCATGGCCGTGATCACCGGCAGGCGCTCGCCGTTGGTCAGGCTGGGAACGTCGCTGTCGGTGAGCAGGCCGCCGGCCGACAGCCGGTCCTGAGCGCCGTGCCCGAGGTAGTCGATGAAGGCCAGGCCGCTGCCGAAGCCGGCCAGCAACTGCGAGCGGGCGGCGGCGAGCGGAGTCGACGTCAGGTCGGTGAGCGCCACCGCCGTGCCGGACGGCACCTGTGCCGCCAGCTCCGCGCTTTCCGCCGCGAAGTCGGCGCCCTGGTCGGTGGCATCGGCCAGGAAGAGGGC
>DATIOS010000643.1:0-9855 GCA_035472915.1 Thermoanaerobaculia bacterium | reverse complement strand
GCCCGTCTCCACCTTCAGGCCCTGGAGAAAGAGCGGCTGGAGCGGGAGATGCACCTGGCGTCCGAGATCCAGCGCCAGATCCTGCCCAAGGGAGCGCCCCTCGTGCCGGGCTACGACCTCATGGGCTGGTACCGTCCGGCGCGGCAGGTGGGCGGCGACTACTATGATCTCTTTCAGGTTCGGGGCGGCCGGATCGGATTGGTGGTCGGCGACGTCTCGGGCAAGGGCATGCCGGCCGCCCTCATGGTCTCGACGCTCCACTCCGCTCTGCGCCTGCTCTTCGATCACCTGGAGTTCGGCCCGGTGCTGTTGGAGCGTTTGAACCGGCACATCGTGGAATCCTCCGCTTCCAACAAGTTCATCACCATGCTGCTGGCCGAGCTCGATCCCCACACCGGCGTGCTGCACTACATGAACGCCGGCCACAATCCGGGGATCCTCCTGCATCGCGACGGCACGGTGGACCCGCTGGGAGCTGGCGGCCTCCCCCTGGGGCTCATGGCCGACGCCCGCTTCCAGTCCCGCGCCTTGACTCTCGAGCCCGGCGACCTGCTCTGCATTTACAGCGACGGCATCACGGAGGCCGAATCCCTCGCCGAGGAGGAGTTCGGTATGGGCCGGCTGATCGATCTCCTCCGCCGGGAGCGGCACCGCCCTTTGAGCGAGCTGATGGAGATCATTCCCCAGGTGGTGGGCGAGCACTCCCAGGGGCTGCCGCAGGGGGATGACCAAACCGTGGTGCTGGCACGGCGAGACGGCTGAGCGGCCCCGCGCTACAATCCCCCGCCATGATCCAAACCGCGCGGGGCCTCGTTCTCTCGCTGTCCGTGTTCCTCTTCCCTCTCGTGGCGCTCGCTCAGCCGGCCGCCGCCCCTCAAAAATGGGCGCTGGCCATCCACGGTGGGGCGGGGACGATCCCCAAGAACCTGCCCGAGGAGCAAAAGCAGCGATACCTCAAATCGCTGACCAGCGCGCTGGAGATCGGCCGCGACGTGCTGAAGAGCGGCGGCACCAGCCTCGACGCGGTGGAGAAGGTGGTGCGCTTCCTGGAGGACGATCCGCTGTTCAACGCCGGCAAGGGAGCCGTCTACACCCACGAGGGTACGCACGAGCTGGACGCCGCCATCATGGACGGCCGCGACCTCTCGTGCGGCTCGGTCGCCAGCCTGAAGACGGTGCGGCATCCCATCTCCCTGGCGCGGCTGGTCAAGGAGAAGTCCCCCCACGTCTTCCTGGTGGGGGAGGGGGCTGAGGCCTTCGCCACCGAGATGAAGGTGGAGCGGGTGAAGAACGACTGGTTCGACACCCCCTTCCGTTATCAGCAGCTCCAGGAGGCGCTGAAGGAAGAGAAGGAGAAGAAGGACAAGGACACCGTGGGCGCCGTGGCGCTGGACACGCACGGCGATCTGGCCGCCGCCACCTCCACGGGAGGGCTGACCAACAAGCGGTTCGGGCGGCTGGGGGACGTGCCGGTGATCGGCGCCGGCACCTACGCCAACAACCGCACGGCCGCCCTGTCGGGCACCGGCATCGGCGAGGAGTTCATCAAGCACACCGTGACGCACGACATCTCGGCGCTGGTCGAGTACGGCGGGCTGACGCTCCAGCAGGCGGCGGACCGGGTGATCCACCAGAAGCTCAAGCCGGGAGATGGCGGAGTGATCGGCGTCGGTCGCGACGGCTCCATCGTCCTGGTCTTCAACTCCGAGGGAATGTACCGTGGGGCCGCCGACTCGGGCGGCCGGTTCGAGGTCAGGATCTGGGAGTAGATCAATCGAGGGCGAATCGCAGCCCGGCGACGTCTGCGACCGCCAGCATGGGCGCCGTGGTGGCGCGGAAGAGTCCGGCGCCGGTGGCGATGGGGACCAGGTCCGAGCCGACGGCCAGCACCTGCGAAAGGACACGCTTGAGATCGTCTTCCCAGATCAGGTCGGGCAGCGAACGGCCGAGCGCGCCGCCATCGATCTGGCGGACGCCGCGGGCCACGGCCCGAAAGCGCAAGGCATGAGGATCGAAAGCCTCCAGCGGTTCGAGAGCCGCCACCCAGACTCCGCCGTCGGCGGCGCCCAGCAGGTCCTGCTCGGAGGACTCGCCGGGAAGCAGGAAGAGGTGGGCGGGCACGGCTTCGTCCGGGGCCACACGCTGGGCGGTCGGGGGCAGGTCGAGGGCGCGGGAGAGGCGGTCGTCGATCGCCAGGTTGAGCGCGACGCCGCGCGTCACCAGCTCGAGGGGGCGGCAGGCGGCCCCCAGCAGATCGAAGGGAAAAGGAAGGCCGCGCGGATCGGCGGCATCGTCCCTGAGGTTGACGGCGGAGTGGAACACCGGCTGTCCCAGGCTCTCACGAAGGAAGGAAACGCCGGAGTGGAACGACTCGGAGGTGAAGGCCTGCCGGTTGAGGACTTCGAGGAGCGCGGCGGTCGCCTCCTGCGACAGCCCCAGGGGGGCCGGGCCCTCCGGCGGGCGCACAACTTCGGGCGGGCCACTGCGCCGCCGTGCCCGTGCGAAGACCTTCTGGGGATCGAGCCCGGCCAGCGACCGCGAAGCCGCGGCGGCGCGGCCGGCGCCGGGCTGGCGGGCGCAGATCACCTCCATCCAGCCGGAAGTGACGTCGGCGGCGCGCCGCAGGCCGCGGCTGTTGGCCACGGCGATGCGCCCCTCGGACCAGCCGATGCGGGCCGTCTCGCTCTTGCCCGCCTGGCGCTGGAGGAGATCCCGGGCTTTGCTCGGCGTCATTCGCGCCATCTCCGGATCGCAGGTGCCGCGGACGTCCACCGCCAGGTCGCCGCCGGGAATGGCCCACAGAGCGGGGCTGGGGGCTGCCAGGCGCGCCTGGGCCAGGGCGTCGCGCAAGGCGTTCTCCAGGTCCGAGAGGGTGGAGACGCTGGTGCGGTGCAGGCCGGTGCGGCCCGACTCGCGGACGCGGAAGAGCACCGTCCGCTCGTGCAGCTCGTAGGTGTCGCGCCGTCGCTTGCCGTTACTCTCCTGGCCGCGGCGCACCTCCAGCCAGGAGATCTCCGTCTCGTCGGCCGGCGAGCCGGCAAGCAGCTGCTCGAGACGCGGCACGATCTCGGCGAGGGGGACTGGACCGTCGGGAAACACGGGATTGAGTCTACATCGATTGGCGCTGGAGACGCGATTGCCGCGATCATCTCGAAAATGCAGCATTTACAGGGGTTTCCCCGTGGCTTGGACTTTGCAATTTATGGCCTCCGCCGATCCGGCGCATGAGGCCGGGAGATGAACGCCATGACGCCGAGGCTTACTGTTTTATTGGGAATGCTGCTCTTGTGCGGCACTGCGCTCGCTGCCGCCCGACCCTCCCTTGCAGAGGACGGTGCCGACCTCATCCTGAGGCACGGGGTCTTCTATCCGGTGGAGCCGCCAGGGCGGGTCGAGGGGAGCCTGGCGGTCCGCGGCGGCCGGATCGTCTACCTCGGCGACGACGCCGGCGCGGAGAAGCTGCGCGGGGCGCAGACCCGGATGATCGATCTCGCCGGGCGGGCCGTCACTCCGGGCCTGATCGATGCCCACTCCCATTTCAGGGGACTCGGCGAGGCGCTGCAGGAGGTGGACCTGACGGGCGCCGCCACCTTCGACGAAGTGGTGAAACGGGTGCGGGAAGCGGGGGCCCAAGCGCCGGCGGGAGCCTGGATTCGCGGCCACGGCTGGGACCAGAATCGCTGGCCCGACAAGCGGTTTCCCACCCATGAGGCGCTCTCGGCCGCGGTGCCGGACCACCCCGTGTGGCTATCCCGGGTGGATGGCCATGCGGCCCTGGTCAACGCCCGGGCGATGGCGATCCTGAAGCTCGACGCGGCCACCAGGGATCCATCGGGCGGCCGCTTCCTGCGCGACGCGGCGGGGCGGCCCACGGGCGTGATGGTCGACAACGCCAAGGGCGAGATGGAGCGCCGCTTGCCGGAAGCCACGATGGAGGACCGCAAGCGCGCCCTGCGCCTTGCTGCCCGCCGCTGCGTGGAGCTGGGATTGACGACGGTGACGGACATGGGCATCGGCGACGCCGACTACCACGCCTACGACGAGCTGCGCCGAGCGGGGGAGCTGCCCCTGCGGGCGGCCGTTTTTCTCGGCGACGACCAAGCCCTTCTCGCGCGCTGGTTCCAGCGCGGGCCGGAGATCGATCCGCAGGCCCGGCTCACCGTGCGCGGCGTCAAGCTTTACAGCGACGGCGCTCTCGGCAGCCGCGGCGCGGCTCTGATTGAGCCCTACAGCGACGATCCCAGCAATCTCGGTCTGCAGGTGTCGACCGGCGCCCACCTGGAGGAGGTCGCCCGCCGGGCGCTCGGCTCCGGCTTCCAGGTGGCCATTCATGCCATCGGCGACCGCGGCGGCCTGGTGGCCCTCGACGCTCTGGAGAAAGCGCTGGGCGGTCCGCGGCCCGAGGCTCGTTTCCGTCTGGAGCACGCGCAGGTGCTGCGGGTGCAGGACATCCAGCGCATGGCCCGGCTGGGGATCATCGCCTCGATGCAGCCCACCCATGCCACCTCCGACATGCCGTGGGCCGGCGACCGCCTGGGTCCGGCGCGGCTGGCGGGAGCCTACGCCTGGCGCAAGGTGCTCGACGCCGGCGGGCGGCTGGCTCTGGGGAGCGATTTTCCGGTGGAGTCGCCGGACCCGCGTCTCGGGCTCTACGCCGCCGTGACCCGCCAGGACCTCCAGGGCAATCCGCCGGGGGGCTGGCTGCCGGGCGAACGGCTGACCCGCGAGGAGGCCCTCCGCGGCTTCACCCTCGATGCCGCCTGGTCCCTGTTCCTCGACCAGGAAATCGGCTCCTTGGCGGTGGGCAAGCGGGCGGATCTCGTCGTCTTCGGCGGCAATCCGATGACCCTCCCCGAGCTCGAGATTCCCAAGGCGGCGATCGACTACACCGTGGTCGAGGGCCGGGTGGTCTATGAGAGGGGGAGTAGCCGGTGAAGTTGCGCGCCCTCCGGGGCGGCAAAACCGGGTTTTCGCGGCGCCTCGCCCTGGGGCTCGCCGTGGTTTTGTCTCTCGCCGGCCCGGTGCGGGCGGGAGACAACCTCGACGGCTTGCGGCACGCCATGGTGCAGGAGCAGGTGAAGCAGCGGGGGATCACCAAACCCGAGGTGCTGGCGGCCATGGAGCAGGTGCCGCGCCACCTCTTCGTGCCGGACTCGCTGCGCGCCGAGGCCTATAGCGACCGGCCGCTGGTGCTGGGCCCGGGGCGTACGGTCTACCAGCCCTACGTGGTGGCGCTGATGACCTCGCTGCTCGAGCTCAAGAAAGGCGACAAGGTGTTGGAGATCGGCACCGGCTCGGGATACCACGCCGCCGTGCTCTCCCGCATCGCCCGCGAGGTCTACTCGGTGGAGATCGTGGAGACCGTCGCCAGCCAGGCGAGCAAGCGCCTCTACGTGCTGGGCTACCACAACGTGTTGGTCCGGGTGGGTGACGGCTATCGGGGCTGGCCCGAGAACGCGCCCTTCGACGCCATTCTGTTGTCGGCGGGGACGCCCAGGATCCCCAGGCTGCTGATCGACCAGCTGCGGGTCGGGGGGAAGATGGTGGTGCCGGTGGGCGGCTTTTTCCAGGACCTGCTGGTGATCACCAAGGCGGCGGACGGCATCGAGAAACGAACGGTGATCCCCGTTCGCCTGTCGCCGATGAAGGGAAAAGTTCAGGATGGTGGTTAGAAGATGGCAGGTCAAAGGGCCAGTAGAAGCTTGTTGCTGACGAGCGGTCTCGTTTTGGCGGCCTTGGCGACCGTCTGGGCTGCGCCTGCTGATCCTCGGGAGGACGCATTCGCCGTGTCCCGCAAACGGATGGTGAAGGAGCAGATTCTTGCCCGCGGCGTTACCGATCCGCAGGTTCTCGCCACCATGCAGGCGGTTCCCCGCCATCTCTTCGTGCCCGCGGGGGAGCGGCGGCAGGCCTACGAGGACCATCCACTGGCCATTGGCGATGGCCAGACCATCTCGCAGCCCTACATCGTGGCCCTCATGACCTCGCTGCTCGGCGTCCAGCCCGGCCAGCGGGTCCTCGAGGTGGGCACCGGCTCGGGTTACCAGGCGGCAGTCCTCTCGCGTCTCGTCCGTGAGGTGTACTCGATCGAGATCGTCGAGTCGCTCGGCAAGCGCGCCCGCTCCACCTTGGAGACGCTCGGCTACCACAACATCCAGATCCGGGTTGGCGACGGCTATCAAGGTTGGCCCGACGCCGCTCCCTTCGACGCCGTCATCGTCACCGCGGCGCCCTCGCGCGTCCCCGAGCCGCTCCTCGCCCAACTCAAGCCCGGCGGCAGGATGGTCATCCCGGTGGGCGACACTCTCCAGGACCTGCTCGTGCTCACCAAGCGGGCCGACGGTGGCGTCGATACGACGAGGGTGATGCCGGTGCTTTTCGTGCCGATGACGGGCGAGGCGCAGCAGAAGTAGCGATTTTAGATTTTGGATTTTAGATTTTGGATTGACGGGAGCGATCCCAATTGGGCTGACGTGTGTTTGCATTGACGCCCCGGCGGGGTGCACGTACGCTTGGGGCTCGCGCAATGGGGAGTGGAGCCAAGTGGCCGAGATACGGCGAGAGAGCATTCTGGGGCTGGACAACATCCGTCTCGACCTTCCTGTGGCAGGACTGGGAAGCCGGTCGCTGGCGGCGTTTCTCGACTACATCGGTCTCGGCATCGTGGCCACGGCCTGGATCGCGGGCTCTCTCGTCCTGGCGCCACTGGTGGCGGCCGGATGGACGGTCGTCCTCGTCGTCGCCGGCCTTTTCCTGATCGATTGGGGCTACTTCGCCCTCCAGGAGATCCTCGGCGGCGGCCGCACTCTCGGCAAGCGCCTGCTCAAGCTCCGGGTGGTGACGGCTGAGGGCGGTACCCCCGCGGTGGGTTCTCTACTGATCCGCAACCTGGTGCGCAGCCTGGATCTGCTTTGCGGACCTCTGCTGATGGCCATCGATCCTCTCTCCCGGCGGCTGGGCGATCGCCTCGCCGGTACCCTGGTGGTTCACGACCGGGAGCGGGAGAGGTCGACGGTTCTCGGCCGGGTGCCTCCCGGTTGGGGAGCCCGTGAGCTGGCGGTGGTGGAAGCCTTCCTCGCTCGTGCCCGCACGCTGGGCGATCCGGCGGTAGCGGGCGAGATGGCCGAGCGCATCCTGACGCGCATCCGCTGGGACGCTCCCGAGCTTCTCGCCGGCATGGACCCCGCCGCCGATCCCGTCGCGACCCTCCGCCAGGCCTTGCAGGCGGAAGAGGGCTGATCCGCCAGTGGACTACTCTCGCTTCGTGCGCTTGCGGCGGCCGGTCTGGGAGGTCTTCGAGGCCGAGCTCGCCGCCACCCGCGGCAGCCTGCGGAAAGCCAGTTACGGGACCCTGGAGGACATGGCCCTGCGCTACCGCCAGGTGCTCCACGACCACGCGCTGGCCGCCGCCCGTTTTCCCGGGACCGCCGCGGCGCGCCGGCTCCAGTCGCTGGCTCTCGAAGGCACCCGGCGGCTCACCGGCGAGGGGCGGCAGCGGCCGGCCGGGCCGCGGGTCTTCTTCAGCCGCACTTTTCCCCTTGCCTTCCAGCGCCAGCTCGGCCTGCTGGGAATCGCCGTGGCGCTGTTCCTCCTTGCCGCTGTGTGGGGGCTTACCGTGGCGGCGCTGCGGCCCGCCGTGGGGCTCGCCCTGCTCGGCCCCGACGCGGTTCGTGGCTTGGAAGAGGGGCGCTTGTGGACGAGCTCGTTGGTGACCACGGTGCCTCCCGCCGTCTCCTCCTCGCGGATCGCCACCAACAACATTTCTGTCGCGTTGACGGCTTGGACCGGCGGCGTCCTGGCCGGTCTGGTGCCGCTTTACGTCGTCCTGCTCAACGGCTTGATGCTGGGAGCGATCGTGGGGGTAACGATGCACTACTCCTTGGCGGCCGAGCTGTTGGAGTTCATCTCCGCCCACGGCCTCCTCGAGCTGACGTTGATCATGGTTTCGGCCGCCGCGGGCATGGCGCTGGGGAAAGCGATGGTGGCGGCTGGCGACCGCCCCCGCGCCCAGGCGCTGAGGGAGGCGAGCCGCGACTCGCTGACCGTCCTGCTGGGCTGCGTGCCGTGGTTCGTCGTCCTCGCCCTGGTGGAGGTTTTCGTTTCGCCTTCGACCGAGGTGCCGGCCAGCGTCAAGCTGACCCTCGGCCTCGCGCTGGAAGGGGCTTTCCTGGCCCTGGCTCTGCGCCCCGTCCGGCTCGAGTTGAAGTCGTCGACGGAGTCAACGCCATGAGCGAGCCGGTCTCTCCCCGCCCGGGCCCCATGCCCATCCTGCTGCTCCTTGACGAAGGTCTTCGCCTCACGCGCGCCCATATCCGCGCCATTTTTCCAGCCGTGGCCCTGCCGGTAGCGGTCATCTCGACGCTCGCCGGGATCGTGCAGGCGATCGACCTGCAGGGAGGCATCAAGGGCAGGACGCCTTCGCCCTTCATGTTCTGGACGCCGCAGGTCCTCATTGCGTCCGGCCTCATGGTCCTCCTTTCCGTGGTGGCCTACCTGGCCGGCCAGGTCGCGGCCCTGGATGCGCTGGCAGGGCGGCCCCTGAACATGGTGCGAGCCTGGAGGTTCGCCCTTCGCCCCTCCGCTTGGGGGACGCTGCTGCTGTCGTTGCTGGTCATTCTCATCTCGTTTCTATTCTGCGTCTTGCCGTTGTTCGTCGTGGCTCCCCTGCTCGCGTTCGCGATCCCGGTCATGGTGGAGGAGGGCCGGTTCGGTCTCCGCGCTTTTTCCCGCAGCGCCGAGCTGGCGCTCTTCAATCCATCGCGGCGGTTGGCGGAGCATCCGATCGTCAAGGTCCTCCTGCTCATGGTGGTGAGCACCTTGATCAGCTATCTGGCCGGACTGCTGGTGGCGCTGCCGTTCCAGCTGCCGATGTTCATCGACCTCTTACGCAAGGGCTTGGCGGGCGATCAGGATGTGACGAGCGTCGTTGCCCGCTGGGTCTGGTTGCAGATTCCTGCCCAGTTCCTCTCCTCTCTCACCACTACGGCGATCTACATCTACACCGCGTTCGGCATGGCGTTGCTCTACGCCGACGTCCGCGGCCGTAAGGAAGGAATCGATCTGCGCCCCGAGATCGAGGCGCTTTTCCCCGCGCCGCCGTCCTTGGCGCCCGCGGAGGAGCCCTGGCCCTGACGGCCGCGCTCGCGGTGGAGCGCATCGTGCCCGCGGACCGCGCCGTTCTCCAGCGGGTCCTGAACGGGAGCGGCGTGGAGCGGACGCCGGTGCCGCCGGAGAGCTCTTATCTCGCCGAGTTGGCGCGTGCGGTTTTGGCTGCCGTTTTCAAGGCGGTGGGACGAGGGGCCAGCATGATGCACCTGTCACGGCAAACCCTGATCGCCGCGGTTCTGGTGCTGGTGGTGCTGGCTTTTCTCCTCGTGTTGCGCACTCTGCTGCCTCGCCTCCGCCTGGGGAGACGCTCCTCGTCGCCGGGAAGGCTGGCCGTGGAGGCGACACCCGGGCCGGCGCTTGATCTCGACGCCGCGGGCTGGCGAGCCGAGCTTGACCGCCGCCTGGCCGCGGGCCGCTCGGCTGAGGCCCTGGAAGCGGCTTGGTGGTGGCTGGCCCGCTCGCTTGCCGGCAACCGGGTGATGCCCGACTGGACGAGCCGCGACCTGTTGATTCGGGGTGGAAGGGAGGACCTCGCCGTCCCCATCCGCCGGCTCGACACCTTGATCTACGGTTCCCGCCGGCCCGCTCCGGAGGAGGTGCGGAGCCTCGTGAACCTGCTGGAGGAAGGCCTGGCGTGAGGCTTCCCACCGCTCCAGGCCGGCGCCGGATCGTGGTCGCCGCCGGCACTGCCGCCGCGGTTGTCGCGCTGACCGTGATCACCATCCTGGCCTCCGGTCGCAGCGAGGC
>DATIOS010000642.1:0-8349 GCA_035472915.1 Thermoanaerobaculia bacterium | reverse complement strand
GCCGTCCTCCTCGGCGGGGCGGCGGCCCTGGCAGCGCTACTCCTGCCCATGGCCCGCCGCCGGTTCGCCCTGGTGGCCCTGGGCGCCCTGCTGCTCGACCTCGGCCTGCTCGGAGTGCGTTTCAACCCCGTTCCTCCCCGGGATCTCGACCTTTCGCCGCCGCCGTCCCTGGCTTTTCTCATGGATCAGGCACGGAGCTCTCCGGAGCCCTTCCGGGTGCTGGCGGACGGCTACGACCTGCAGCCGAACCTCGCCGCCGTCTACAGCCTGTGGGATCCGCGAAGCTGTGATCCCATGCAGGTTTCGGGCTCCGCCCGCTTCGTGAACGGCGGGCTGAGGTCAGGCGACGGGTCGGAGCGGCTGGCGGTCGAGAGCTACCTGGCCGTGCGGTACCGGCTGCTGCCGAAACGGCGGCAACTCCCTGCTCCCTGGCAGGCCGTCTTCCACGGGCCGGGCGGCTGGATCTGGGAGAACCCGCAGGCCAGGCCGCTCTTCTTCCTGCCGGCCCAAGACGGAGCCGTCAGATCGATCCGCGTCGGCAGCAACCAGTTCGATCTGGAGACCGACTCCGCCATCGGTGGGACCGTGGTCTCCAGCGTTTCCTACGTTCCGGGCTGGAAGGTGGAGATGGACGGCCGGCGGAGCCCGGCGTTCAAGGTCAATTCAGCTTTTCTCGGCTTCCAGGTGCCACCGGGGAGGCATACTGTCCGCCTCGTCTACCGGCCGGCGAGTTGGACTTGGGGGCTGTGGCTGTTCGGATTGGGAGTGGCCTGTGCTGTAGCCGCCGGGCTCTTGGGGCGTGGATTTACAGGAGGGAGATCCCGGACAAACACAGCGGTCCCATGGTCACGAGACCCTCTCGGGACCGCTGCCACGGGACCTCTCAGGCGTTAAGGGCCGCTCAGGGGTTCACGATCACGTTGCCCGGCTTGCGGGGCGGATCATTGCGGGGCCGCTCGGCCACCGCCGGGTTCTGGTTGAACTCAGGCGCCAGCTCCTTGTTGATGGCTGCCCACTCCGGGTCCTCGTCCTCGGTCTCGAGGATGGCCCCGATGGGACACTCCGGCAGGCAAAGGCCGCAATCGATGCAGGCCTCGGGGTCGATGATCATGAACTCTTCGCCCCGATAATCGCCCGGTTTGATGCAGTCCACCGGGCAGACCGAGACGCAGGTCGCGTAGCGCTCTCCCAGGCACTTCTCCGTGATGATGTACGACATGCCTTCCTCCCCCTCTATGGGTGCGTTGTTGGCGGATCTGGTGACATTACAGTAGGAGGAACGGAGGGGCCGCGTCAATCGTCTCCCGCCATCCAGGTCTGGCCCGGCTTCGCAGTCCGTGAAATCGACAGCACTCAGCGGCAGTATTGCGCCAGCGCCTGCCGGTTGTGAACGTGGATGCGATGCACGGGGTCGACCGAGATCAGGCCCCGATGCTTGAGCTCCACGATCACCTGATTGACCCGCTCCCGCGAGGCTCCGACGATCTCCCCGAGGTCGCTCTGGGTGAGCCGGAGGGGAATCCGCACCTCGCCGCCGGCTTCCTGGCTGCCATAGCGATCGGCCATGGCGAGAATCTGGCGGGCCACCCGTCCCTGGACGTCCAGCGTGCAGAGCGCCTGGATCTGCTCGTTGGCGAACCGCAGGCGGTGGGAGAGAAGCCGCACCAGGTTGGTGGCCAGTGGAGTGAGGGTTCGCACGCAGGCCTGGAAGGTCGCGCGGTCCATCCACAACAGGCGCGCCCGCTCGGTGGCGACGACGTTGGCGGAACGGCCGGCGCTGTCCAACAGGCTCATCTCGCCCACCGTGTCACCGCGGCCCAGGAAGGCCAGGATGACCTCCCGGCCATCGGGACGCGTGACGTAAATCTTCACCGTCCCTTCCAGCAGCACATAGATGACCTCGCCCGGCTGCTCGGCGGTGATGAAGTGGGTACCAGCCTGGACGGTCGAGCTTCGCAGCAGGCCGTTGAGCTCCTCCAGCTCCCGCGGAGCGAGCCCCTTGAACAGCTCCAACTCGCCCAACACCACCGGATCGTCCACGGCACGCATAGATATATTTCATTTTAGCTCTTTATCCCTGTCCGTGACCGCCCGCCGGCCAGATCGTGGGACCAGCAGAAGGAGGAAGACCCCCAGAGAGAGCCCGCACGCCCAGGATCCGGTCACCAAACCGGGCGGCAGGAAACTCAGCTCGACGCGGGACGCTCCTGCTGGGAGGCGCACCCCGAGGAAGGCGCCGTTGACGTGGAGCGTTGGCAGCGCCCGGCCGCCGGTTCGAGCCGACCAGCCGCGCGAGAAGGGAACGGACGAGGCGAGGAGCGCCGCGGGTCCCCGCGGCACGTCGAGGACGACCCGGCCGGGAGCGGCCGAGACGACTCGTGGATCGGGCGGCGCCAGATCATTCGGAACCGTGCGCCAAGTCCCCACTTCGTCCCGGAAAACGGCGACCCGGCGAGCCGCCGTCAAGGTCACGATCCAGCGGTCCAGACCGCTTCGTTCGATGGCCACCGACTCCCGGGGGAAGAACCAGCGCGGCAGGGCGTCCGGGTTGCGCATCAGGGTGAAGGGCGCGAAACGGCCGTCGTCCACCCGTTGCAGGGTGCGGTAGTGGGGCACGGCGGGGCTGCCCACCACGGCCCGAACGCCCAGGAAGTCGAGGAGAGGGTGGTCGAGGTTCCGGATCGGGGCAAAGTACTGGTCCATCGAGGGATGGAACCCGAACGCGAGATCCAGGACGTGCAGATAGGCGGCGAAGGCCAGCGGGTCGTGCGCTCGGAAATCGGACACGCCGTAGACCGCGAGGAAGCCCGGGTAGACGAGGTAGTCGGCGCCGGTGGCGCGGCCGGCCGACGGGTCTCCCGCTTCCCGGGCGAGTTGGCTCAGGAGCGCCGTTCGCGGATAGAAGAGTGACGGGTGGCCCAACGGCAGCAGGCTCCGGGACCACGGGATGAGATCGAGGAGCAGCACCACGGCGAGGGCCGCCGCTCCCCAACGCGGTCGCCAGCCGGCCAGGACCGCGGCCACCGCCAGTAGCGCCCAAAGGGCGATGGTTTGGCGATCCGCGGCCACTGCCAGGCTGATCAGGGCGGCCACTGCAAGCCCGACCCAGATCGCGGCCGTGCCGCGCGAGCGAGCACGCCCCCGGCGTAGGAGGAGATCCGTGCCGAAGGCCCCGGCCATGCAAAGCGCCAGCGAGACCACCGGCAGAAGGCGGGTGTAGGCCGGGATGCGCAGAACCGGCACCGCATACAGCAGTTGGGCGAGCGGCAGGAACCGGCTGACCACCAGCAGGCCGGCGGCGGCGAACCCCACGAACGGCCAGGCGCGGCGGTCACGGGCCGCGAGCAACGCCAGCCAGGCGCCGGCGAACGCCAGCAAACCGGTATAGCCGGACTCCGTCTCCGCCCAGTTGAAGGGCCCGCGAAACGGCCCATGGTACGGATGGCCAAAGGCATGGGGACTTGCAGGCGCCAGCAAGAAGCCACCGTACCCTCCCTGGAACCACGAGAGGGGAGAGAGCAGGCTTATCTCGCCGTTCGGCCGGCCCGGGTCGTGGGTGTCGTGAACGCGTTGCGAGTCCGGCACGCTCGCCAGGAACGGCAGGAGTTGCGGCGCCGCCAAGCCGAAGCCAAGCGTTGCCGCCAGAGTCGCCGCGGCGAGGCTCCGCCCCAGTCCGGCCGCTCGCCGGCGCAACCCCAGGCCGCAGGCGGCGGCGAACAGGCCGCCGAAGAGGGCGGTTTCGGGATGGCCGGAGAGCAGGATTGCGGCGGTGATCGCCGCCGTCGCGGCGACCACCCTCCGGCTCGGGCGGCGGAAGAGGCGTACGGTCCCTGCGGCCAGCCACGGAATCCAGGCCGCCGTCGCGGTCACTGGAAAGAGAGCCCAGGAAAAGAGGCCGCCCCCCAAAGCGAAACCAGCCGCCGCCAGCAACGACGAGGCGCGACCGCGGCCGGCCAGCCTTGCGAGCAGCCAGGTGCCTTGAAAGGCCACCAGCAGCTTGAGGATCAGGGCGCCCAGCAAGTGATATTGGATGGGCAGGGAGCGCACGGCCATCTGCAGTGGGGAGAGGGCGCCGGCCTGGGGATTTGCCCACGGCGAGCTGCCGCCGCCGAGGGCGTCCGACCACAGGGGGAGCCGGCCGTGAGAGAGCGCATGGCGCACCTCGAGCTCCCAGGGCAGTAGCTGGTAGACGACGTCGTTCAGCAGGTCGTGCTCATGATCGACGTTGAAAATCCAGGGCGCGCCGGGCGCCACCTCCCGCAGCAGATTGCAGGGCGCCAGCAGGGAACGTCCGGCAAGCCAAGGAGCCAGAATCAGTACGGGCGCGATCCAGGCACAGACCACGACCCTCTTCTCCAGCCGCAGCCCCAACCACCGCGCGAGCAGCCAGCAAACGGCCTGCGTCGCCAGCATGGCCGCCAGCAACAGACCCACAGAATGGAGATCGAGGAAGAAGCGCAATTGAGAAAGTCTCCAAGGGACATTCCGTTTACGTGCCAGCTGGCCCCATCGTCATCGGGCGCCAGAACGGAACGGGAGACGAGATTCGGCGGAGGAGCCTGCTGCTCAGGCGGGTTCAGGCAGCTTTGGAAGGCCGCCGGGCGACGGCCTTCCCGAGTTTGCTCCGACGATCTCAGTCGTCGACGTGAGTGGCCGCTCCGCGGGTGCCGACCGCGGAACCGCCCTTTTCCCCGCTGCCAGAAGAAAGGCTCGCGCTTGTGGGGGTCAGGCGCGATCTGGTCGAGAGTCATGCTGTCGTAGACCCGGCCGTTGAGCACCACCAATCCGATGCTGGCCGTGTTCTTGATGTCCTCCAGCGGGTTGGCGTCGAGCACCACCACGTCCGCCAGCTTGCCGGGCTCCAGCGAGCCGATGTCCTTGTCCAGGCCCAGGTAGTGGGCGCCGTTGAGGGTGGCCGAACGCAGCACCTCCAGCGGCTTCATTCCCCCTTGAGCCAGCATCCACATCTCCCAGTGCGCGCCCAGACCCTCGCGCTGGCCGTGGGCGCCCATGTTCACCTTGACCCCTTCATGGCCGAGGTCGGCGGCGATGCGGGCGATGTTGAAATGGTTGTACTCCTCGTCCGGCGCCGTCACCCGCCGGCGCGAGCGCTCGTCGACGATCTCCCGCGGCACGAAGGAGAGCAGGCGTTTGTCCTCCCAGACGTGGGTCTTGTCGTACCAGTAGTTCTCACCCCAGATGCCGCCGTAGCCGACGAGGAGCGTCGGGGTGTATCCCACCTCGGTCCCCTTCCAGAGCTGGCGCACGTCGCGGTAGATCTTGGCGACGGGAATCGTGTGCTCGACGCCGGTGTGGCCGTCCACGACCTGGGTCATGTTGTGCTCGAAGAGGGAGCCGCCCTCGGGCACCACCATCATTCCCAGCTCGCGGGCGGCGGCGATGACCTGCTGCCGCTGGTCGCGGCGGGGCTGTTGGTAGCTCTTGACGCTGAAGGCGCCCGCCGCCTTCATGCGGCGCAGGTGGCCGCGGGCATCCTCCAGATTGTCGATGGTGGCGGTGATCGAAAGCGTGGCGCCGTAGAGGACGGTGCCGGTGGAAAAGATGCGCGGCGCCGTGATCAGTCCGGCGCGGGCCATCTCGGAGGCGGCGAAGACCGTGTCCGTGTCGTTCGACGGATCGTGGAGCGTGGTCACGCCATAGGTGAGGGTGGCGTAGGTGACCCAGTTGCGCTGCGGCACGATGCCGTCGGTGCCGAAGGTGCCGTGCCAGTGGACGTCGATCAGCCCGGGGATCAGGGTCTTGCCCTTGACGTCCATGACGCGGGCGCCGGCCGGCACGGCGACGCTCGCCCGCGGACCCACCGCCTTGATGCGGTTGCCTTCGAGCACGAGGGTACCGTCGTCGATCACCTCGTCGCCCTTCATGGTGACGATGCGGCCGCCGACCAGCGCCACGGTCCCCTTGGGAGCGTCGCTTTCGGCCTTGAAGCCGATGTTGACGCCTTGGGTTGGCGGCTCGGGGAGCTTCTCGGGCGCGCCATCGCGGAAGGCGAAGGCGTTCTTGAGCTCCAGGGTGTAAAGCTCGGGCCCCAGCGACCAGTGGAGGCGCTGCGAGTCGCCGGACCAGTGGAGATACTCGCCGGCGTCGCGAGTCACTTTGTGCAGCGGCAATGCGCTCGCCTTGGGACCGACGTCCACCGCTTTGCCGGTGGCCACGAAAGGCATCACATAGGCGTTGAACCGCTCGGTGAAGGCCACCCACTTGCCGTCGGGCGAGACCCGGAACTCCGTGGCGTTGTCGCTCGCGAGATCGACGCGCTCGTCCTTGCCGTCGAGGCCGATGGAGGCGAGCTGGCGTTTGCCCTCGCCGACGTAGCGCAGGAGATAGACGCGGTCGCTGTCGGCGCCGAAGCGCGGGCGCTCGCCATCCTCGGTGATGAGCGCCGGCTCACCGCCGGCCGCGGCCACCCGGTAGATGCCGGGGTCCAGCGACCAGTTGGGGGTGCGAATGTAGCCGCCCTCGAGCTTGTGATAGACGATCTGCTTGCCGTCCGGCGTGAAGGCCGGCTCCACGTACTGCCCGGGTTGACCGACTACCACCCGCCCCTCGCCGCCATCCGCCGAGACCACGCGAACCGTTCCCAGCTTGTCGTCGTCCCACGTGGTGTAGACCACCCAGCGACCATCGCGAGAGAACGACGGGAAGACCTCCCAATGGTCGTTCTGCTTCGTCAGCCGGCGCGGCGTGCCGTCCGGCAGGTTGCGCACCCACAGGTGCCCCAGGGCCTGGTAGACCACCCGGTCCCCCTTGGGCGAGACCTCCACCCAGCGCAGCATCTTGGTATCGAACGTCCGCGGCGCCACCTCTTGCGGGAAGCGCACGGCCGCCGTGACCTTGCGGGTCGTGTGGACTTGGAACGGAATGTCGGCGACCTGGCGGGAGGCGACGTCGAGGCGGTGGATCTTACCGGCCGCCCAGAAGACCAGCGACTTGGAGTCCGGCGTCCAGGCCATGGAGGGATAGAGGCCGTGGATGGACCAGGTCTCCTGCATGTCGCGGTCGAGGCCGTCGTAGAGCGGCCGGATCTCGCCGGAGCGCAGGTCCATCAGGTGAATGACGCTTTTGCCGCGCACCCGGCGGATGAACGCCAGCGACTTGCCGTCCGGCGATGGCGTCGGGCGGAGGGAGCCGCCCTGGCCGGTAACGTAGCGCTGGGTCTTGCCCGTCCGCCGGTCGAGGCGCTGGATGACGAAGATCTCGGTGTTGGAGTCCTTGTTGTACTCGAAGACCGGTCCGGGAGTGATGTCCTGGCTGTAGTAGAGATACCGGCCGTCGGGCGAGAAGACGGGCTCGCCGGCGTCCTTCTGGTCGTTGGGCTTCTTGGTGAGCTGCAGGCCGTCGCCGCCGCTGCGGTGATAGAGCCACATCTCGCCGGCCCCGAGCGAGCGCTGGGCGGTGAAGTGCTTGCGCGCCACGACGTAGTCGCCGTCGGGCGACCACGAGGGGCTGTTGAGCAGCCGGAAGCTCTCCTTGGTGACGGCGCGGGGATTCTTGCCGTCGCGGTCGGAGATCCAGATGTTGTCGCCGCCTCCCTGGTCGCTGGTGAAGGCGATGGTTTTGCCGTCCGGGCTGTAACGGGGCTGCATCTGCCAGGCGACGTCGTGGGTCAGGGCCTTGGCCTCGCCGCCGGTGATGGGAATCGTGTAGAGATCGCCCAGCAGGTCGAAAGCGATCTCCTTGCCGTCGGGGCTGACGTCGAGACTCAGCCAGGTCCCCTCATCGGTGTCGATGGTGACCTCGGACGACGGGCCCGGCGGGTTGTTGACGTCCCACTTCTCTTCCTTCTTCTCCTCCGCCGCTTTGGCAGCGCCCTTGCCGCCCTCCAGCTTCTCCTTCTGGAGCTCGGTCGCGTTCTCCTCCGGCTGCTTTTCCTTCTTCACCTTTTCCTTGAGCTCCGGCTCCGGAGGCGTCGCCTCCGGGGCAGGGGCCGGGGGCGCCGGGGGTTGGACGCTCGGCACATCGGCATGGCGTGGACCCGCGACCACGGGCATCAGCCCAAGAGCGGCGAGCAGAGCGGCAAAGAGAAGCAGACGGATCGATTTCATGGTGGTTTCCTTTTGGGACGGGCTCGGAAAAGCCGCGAAGAGGTACGCGCCGCCAGTCGCGGAGTTTCAGGGCCTGCGGCGGAGCGCGGGCAGACTATGTGCAGGGGGAGGAGGTGTCAATGGGCTTAACGTGTCTCAGAGTTCCCCCGCCCAAAACCCTCACCCCCTAACCCCCTCTCCCGCCCCGGGAGAGGGGGAAGGCATGCGAGGCCGTTTCGTGTTGCCCTCCCTCTTCTCCCGGTGAGGGGGGTTGGGAGGGGGCGGGAGAAGAGGGCCGGGGTGA
>DATIOS010000641.1:0-2866 GCA_035472915.1 Thermoanaerobaculia bacterium | reverse complement strand
GGCCCTCTTCTCCCGACCCCCTCCACCCCCTCACCGGGAGAAGAGGGAGAACAGCAAGACCGCCCCAGCCGGGTTCCCCTCTCCCGGGGTGGGGGCTGGGGTGGTCGGGAGAGGGGTAGGGGTGAGGGTCTTGGGCGGGGGAGGCCGAGTGGAATTTTCACACTCCCGAATTCGGAACTCCCTCGCCCGCCCCGCCGGTCTCCAGTCCCGAGTACAGGAATCAGTAATCCCAACGTTTCCTTTGTTTTCAATGATTTGAGGCCTGGCAGCAGCCTTGCCCCAGGCAGGTGGCGCAACGACCGCTACCGCCACCGAGTGTGGCAAGGAGAGTTGGAGTCATGAAAATGATGAGGATCGCCGTCATCGCCCTGCTGTTCGCCGCCGTCGCCGGAGCCGCCCAGGCCCAGACCTACTATCCGTTGAGCCAGGGCCACGCCTTCACTTGCATCTACACAAACCCGAGCTTTCACGAGACCAACGGCGGACTCTCCGTTTTCAGCATTGGGCCCTCGTCGATCCTGATGCGGGGGATCGAAGGTTTCGAGAGCGACCTGGTGGGCTTCGACAACCGCAAGGTGACCTTCGCCAAACCGCTGGACATCATCATTCACGGGATCCATGGCGACCGGCTTCTGGGCACCCGCTGGGAGTTCACGATCAACCCCTTCGGCCCCCAGTGCAGCGCTCTCGTGAAAGACTTTGGAATCGCGCAGGTGATCACCTTCACCCAGTGCACGGACGGCTCGGCGCGAACTTGCCAGGCCATCCAGTGAGCTGATTCGGAGTTCGTTCGCGGATCGTCGGGCCGCCCTGAGGGGCGGTCCCTTTCCGTCCCCGCCGGAATTCTCCTCCCCTCGTCGCCGTTTGCCCCAGTGAGAACAGCGCAGCTGGCTAGGCGTTTCTGCCGGCCATTCCGTATACTAAGTGCCGGCTGGTCGCCGGCCTACTTTGGAGAGACTCGTCCTCGATGCGTTGGCCCTGGTCCCTTACGCTCTCGCCGTGCCTCGCGCTGGGTGCCTTGCTGTCCATTGGTATCGCCCCGGCTCGCGCCGAGCTGGTGATCCTGGTGGACGGCAACGTCATGAAGGCCACGGATTTCGAGGCGATTGGCGAACAGGCCCGGGTGACGCTGGCGTCGGGCGGCCGGATCACCATGCCCATCGATCGCGTCGACCGCGTGCTGGACGACGAGTACACGCCGCCGCCCCCTCCGCCGCCGCCCTCCGCCGCGGTCGAGGCCGCCAAGCCGGCCGTGCCGCTCAAGTTCGAAGAGTCGCAGAAGATCCCCGACGGTCCCTTCGGGCCCATGATCTACGAGGCCTCCCGTCGGCATTCGTTCAATCCGCAGGTGGTGGCGGCGCTCATCGGCGCGGAGTCGGCCGGCAATCCCAGGGCCTACTCGCGAAAAGGCGCCCGCGGCTTGATGCAGCTCATGCCATCCACGGCCCAGCGCTTTGGGGCGCACCTGGAGAAGATCTACGAGCCCAAGGAGAACCTGGAAGCCGGCATCCGCTACCTGAGCTGGCTGGCGGAGCAGTTCCCCGACGACCTCTCCAAGGTTCTCGCCGCCTACAACGCGGGTGAGAACGCCGTCTGGCGCTACGGCGGCATTCCTCCCTATCGCGAGACGCGCGACTACGTGAAGCGCATCTACACGACGTTGGGCCTCGCGATCGGCAAGATGTAGCGCGAGATTCCTACCGGCATGGGCGAGACGGACATTCGGGCGGAAGTCTTCCAGCGCGTGCGCAAGGTCGTTGCCGAGGTGCTGAAGGTCGGCGAGGACCGCATCACCCTGGAGAGCCGCTACTCCGAGGATCTCCATCTCGACTCCTTCGACAACCTGTCGCTGCTGATGGCGCTCGAGGACGAATTCGATCGCTCGATCGAGGACGAGGGCGCCCAGCAACTGGCCACGGTGGGGGAAACGGTGGACTTCATCGTCCGCCTGGCCGACCGCGCAGCCGGCGCCGCTTCTCCCGCACCCTCCACGACTCTCGCTTCATGAGGCGCCGGGTCGCCGTCACCGGCCTCGGAGTCGTCAGCTCGATCGGCCACGGCGCCGGGGATTTCTGGCGCGCCTGTCTGGCCGGAACCACCCGCGTCGAAGCGATTCCGCCGTCCTGGCTCGACTACGCGCAATTCACCTCCCGCCTCTGGTCGCCCCTCGCTGAGCCCGATTACGAGTCGTGGGGCCTCGGCCGGATCGAGCGGTTGCAGAACGACCCCAACGCCTTGATTGCCATGACCGCGGCGTTTCAGGCACTGGAGGCGGCGGGAATCACCCGCGAATTGAAGGACGAGAAACGCGGCACTTTCGTGCTCTCGGGCACGGGCGGCATCGCGCCGGAGCGCGCCGGCATTTCTCTCGGCACCGGCATCGGCGGCATCAGCTCGGCGCTGCGCAGCACTTTGCACCAGGCGCTCACCAAGCCGAAGGAGTCACTGCGCGATTTGCGCGGCCGGCTCGGAGACGCCGGGGCGCTGGATCTTCTGGAGACGATCGAGCGTCGATTGCGGTCGCCGTCACGCGCCAACCCTTTCGCCGTGGCGATGACCATGCCGAACACCGCCACCAGCGCGCTGAGCATCAAGCTCTCCCTGGTGGGGCCCCAGAGCACGCACTGCTCGGCCTGCGCTTCGGGGACGGTGGCCATCGGTCACGGCTATCGCTCGATCGCCTCCGGGGACATGGACTTCGTGCTGGCGGGCGGCGTCGAGTTTCTCGACGACGACTACGGCGCCATCTTCCACAGCTTCGATCTCGCCCGCACCCTGGTCCGCGATGCCCCGGACGGCGATCCGAATCACGCGAACCGGCCTTTCGACCGCCAGCGCTCCGGGTTCCTTTTCAGCCAGGGGGGCG
>DATIOS010000640.1:0-16598 GCA_035472915.1 Thermoanaerobaculia bacterium | reverse complement strand
CGCAGGCCCAGGAAGTCCATCTTCAAGAGCCCGAGCTTCTCGATGACCGTCATGTCCCACTGGGTCATGATCTGCTCTTCGTCGCCCTTGGTGACTTTGTAGAGCGGGACGAGCTCGTCGAGCCGGCTGGGTGTGATGACGACGCCCGCCGCATGCACCGAGGCGTGGCGGGTGAGCCCCTCCAGCCGCGAGCCCACCTCGACGATCTGCTTGATCTCGGGGTCTTTGGCGATTTCGGAGGCCAGCGGCTCGTCCTTGGCGGCCGCGGCCAGCGATTTGGTCATGTCGGGGACCATTTTGGCGATGCGGTCCACCTTCGCGTAGGGGACGCCCATCACCCGGCCGACGTCGCGGATCACGGCCTTGGCGGCCAGGGTCCCGAAGGTGATGATCTGGGCCACGCGGTCGCGGCCATACTTCTCGCCCACGTAGTGGATGACCTCGCCCCGGCGCCGCATGCAGAAGTCGATGTCGATGTCGGGCATGCTGATGCGGTCGGGATTGAGGAAGCGCTCGAACAGCAGGTCATACTGCAGCGGGTCGATGTTGGTGATGCGCAGCGCGTAGGCCACCACGGAACCGGCGGCCGAGCCGCGGCCCGGCCCTACCGGGATGTCGTTCTCCCGGGCATGGCGGATGAAGTCCCATACCACCAGGAAGTAGCCGGGGAAGCCCATTTTTTCGATCACCTGGATCTCGTACTCCAGGCGCTGGCGGTACACCTCGTCCTCGTGGCGGACCAGCCCATGAGCCCGGCGCCTGCGTAGCTCGGCCAGCCGCTCGTCCAAACCCTCGCGAGCCACTTTCTCGAAGTAACCCTGAAGGGTGTAGCCGTCGGGAATCGGGAACTCCGGCAGATGGAAGCTGCCGGTGGGGATCACCAGGTCGCAACGCTCGGCGATGGCGAGGGTGTTCTCGAGCGCCTGGTGATCGTCGGGAAAGATCTGGTGCATCTCGTCGGCCGACTTCAGGTAGAAGTTGTCCGAGGCGTAGCGCAACCGGTCGGCATCGCCGAAGGTTTTCTGGGTGCCGATGCAGAGCAGGATGTCGTGGGCGAAGGCGTCGTCTTTCCGCAGGTAGTGGCAATCGTTGGAGGCCACCAGGGGGATTCCCGTACGCTGGGAGATGCGACGCACGACGCCGTTGGCCAGCCGTTGCTCCGGGATGCCGTGGTCCTGCATCTCCAGGAAGAAGTTCCCCTCGCCGAAGATCTCGAGAAACTCGCGGGCCGTCGCCTCAGCCTCCCGCTCCTTGGTGGCGACGATCAGCTCGTTGATCTCGCCCTTGAGGCAGGCGGAGAGGCCGATGAGCCCTTCGCTGTGCTGGCGCAGCAGCTCCTTGTCGATACGGGGCTTGTAGTAGAAGCCTTCGAGGAACGAGCTGGAGGTGAGCTTGAGGAGATTGCGGTAGCCGGTTTCGTTGCGGGCCAGGAGCACGAGGTGGTTGCTGCTCCCCCGCCCTGGAGTGCGGTCCAGCCGGCTCCCCTGGGCCACGTAGGCTTCCATGCCCACGATCGGCTTGATGCCGGCGGCCCGGGCCTTGTTGTAGAACTCGATGGCGCCGAACATGTTGCCATGGTCGGTCAATGCCATCGCCGGCATGCCGGCCTCGACCGCGGCCTTGATCACGTCGTCGAGGCGGTTGGCCCCGTCGAGGAGGCTGAACTGGCTGTGGAGATGGAGGTGGACGAAGTCGGACATCGCGATTCAGGCGCGGTCAGTGCGCCTGGAGTGATGGTATCAGAAGCGGGGCGCCGATCAGATGACCTTCTTCTCGTGGCTTCTCCCTGGTAGCTTGCGCTACCCCCCGCCCAGGACCCTCATCACCCCGGCCCTCTTCTCCCGCCCCCTCCCAACCCCCCACACCGGGAGAAGAGGGAGAAAAGCAAGAACGCTTCGTTAGGCTGGCTTAGCGTAGGGGCGGGTCTGGACGGGCGGGAGGGGGCTCGACCCGCCCTGATAGGGACGCCCTCGGTTCTGCAGGGCGGGTCGAGCCCCCAACCTACCGTCCAGACCCGCCCCTACGCTAAGCATTGAGGAGAAAGCTCCCTAGTGCCCCTACCCTTTCGTCTTCGTCGCCTCCAGCCGGCTGACCCTGACAATGTAGTCCAGGCCCGAGGCGACGGTGAAGATCGGCACCAGGTAGATGGTGGCCATCGAGACCTCCTGGAGCCAGTGCGCGACGGGTAGGGTGCCGGAAATGAGGACGAGGACCACTGCCACGACCTGGAGGAGGGTGTTCCCTTTGCTCAGGAGCGTGGGCGGAAAGCTGCGGACCCCCACCGCCAGGTACATCACCAGGGACACGGTGTCGAGCAGCACGTCCCGGGAGATGACCAGGATGGTGACCCACAGGGGAATGGGAGTGCCATGAGCGAGGCTCGGGATGGAGAGCACCACGAAGGCGCTGGTGAGCAGGAGCTTGTCGGCGAGTGGATCGAGCAGGCCGCCGAGCAACGACTGCTGGCTCCAGAAGCGGGCGATGAAACCGTCCAGGGCGTCGGTGGCTCCCGCCGCCACGAAGATCAGCAGGGCCTTCGTCGAATCCCCGTTCACCACCGCGATGATGAAGAGTGGGACCAGCCCCATCCGCAAGAGGGTAATCAGATTGGGGACGGTGAAGGTCATGATCCGCCGAGAATCTTGACGCTGCGCCGCAGAATCTCCACGGCGTCGCCGCCCGCCAGGGGGCCCGTGGGCTCACAGTCGTCGTCGACGTCCAGGAGGCCACACGCCACGGCTGCTTCGCAGACGCCGCCATTTCCGCTGCCTGTGCCACCTGGACCGGCGCAGGCGCCGACCCCGAAGCTCGCCAGGGTGCGCAGCACCGCCCGCAGCGCCGGGCCGCGGCGAATCGACGACCCGGGCGAGAAGCGATGGAGAGTGGGATCGACGTCCATCAGCCCGAGATTGACGACGCGGACGATCTCTTCCTGGTGCGGATTGTCGAGGACGTCGGTGGCGATGCGCCCGGCCGTGGGCCGGCTGTTGCGCACGTCCGGCACCAGCCAATAGATCAGGACGGCGAAGTCGGCGCGGCTGAGGTCCGGCCTGGCGGCCACCTCCTGGACGTCGCGAGGAAGCTGCGACAGCCGCCAGCGGAACTTGGCGGAATCCAACTTCTGCGCCAGAGCGGGATCCTCGGGATGCTCGCCGGCGAGGTTTTGAACGATCTTCAGGCCGGCGCTCGGATCGCCGACCTCGAGCTCCAACTCGGAGCGCCGTTCCAGGAGCTTGCGATCGTCCGGCCGGCGAGAAACGAGCTCTTTGACGGCGGTGAGCTCGGCGGCGTGGTCGCCCTTGCTCACGGCCACCTTGCGCGCGGCTTCGAAGGTGAGGCTCTCGGAAGGCGCCCAACTCCGCAGCAGCTCCAATTGCTTGTCGGCATCAGGCAGCTTGCCACCCCGCAAGGCCTCGTCCAACCGATTGGCGACGATTTCCAGGGCCCGCGAGTGGAGCTCGTTGACACGCTTCAAGGCCAGCGGGCTGCGCGCCGCCACGGCGCGGTAGGCGGAGTAAGCGAGAGCGATGTCGCCCAGGTGCTCGCTGGCTCGCCCGAGGAGGAGTTGGCTTGCCGTATAGGTGGGCAGCGCGTCGCCCACGGGCAGCAGCCGGTGGAGCACGGCGCGATCGTCCTCGGCCGCGATCTCCACCTGGGCGGCGAGCACCTGCGCCGGGAAGAGCTGCGGGTCCTCGGCCAGCATCTCGCCCGCGATGCGGCTGGCGGCGGCGGCCTCTCCCCTCTCGATCAGGTCATGCCAGGTGGTGGTCAATCGCTCCCGCCGTTCGGGATCGACGTTGCCGGAGAAGCCTTCGAAAGGATCGATCAGGTACGGACGGTCGGACGGGGCGAGAGCGAGAGGCTCAGGGGGCCGGACAGGCGGATGCACCTGCGGCTTGGGCGCCGACGTGCATGCGCCGCCCACCGCCAGACAGGCGGCGAGCAGGAGGAGAGCCGTGGCAGCTCGGCAGCCATGGCGCCTGCCTTCAGGAAGCGTGAGGCGCCGCAGCGATGGTTGCGATGGCATGCTTGTAAATGAGAATTTCCTTGCCTTCGCTTTCCAGCACCACGGCGAAGCGATCAAACCGTTTGAGTCGCCCCAGCAGATGCCGGCCGGTGACGAGCTCGAGATACATCGTCTGCCCTTCCTTGAGGCTCTGGAAGAGATACCCATCCTGAATGTTGATGTTGTGCTTAGCCATACGCCCTCCCGAGACCCCTGTGCTTGGCATGTTCAAGTACTCCCGGCATCTGCCGTTCAAGATCCTGGGCGGAAAACCAAGCCACCGCCGGCTCCTTCCGAAACCAGGTCTCCTGTCGCTTCGCGAAACGCCGCGTCTCCCGCTCGATGTCAGCAACCGCCAGCTCGAGAGACAGCATCCCCTCGAGATAACGGACAAGCTGACGATATCCGATCGCCTGGAAAGCGGGAAGGGTAGCGGAGAATCCACGGCGCAGCAGCGCCGCCACCTCGTCCAACCAGCCCGCTTCCAGCATCTGGGTCACTCGGCCAGCGATTCGATCGTATAAGATGCTACGGGGAAGCGTCAAACCAATACGAACAACCGCAATGCCCTGAGTCCCAAAGGGTTGCTCGGCAGTCCAGGCAGAGAGGGGCCGGCCCGAGACGAGAGCGACCTCCAGAGCCCGCAGCACCCGCTGTGTATCACCGGCCCCCAGCCGCTGCGCGGTAACCGGATCGAGCGCGATCAGCTCCTCGCGCAGCGGCGCCAGCCCCTCAGAATCCAAGCGCTCCCGCAACTCCCGGCGTACTTCCGGATCGCCCGGCGGCACCGGGCTGAGCCCTTCGAAGAGGGCCCGCAGGTAGAGGCCGCTGCCGCCCACCACGATGGGCGCCTTCCCCCGCTCCTGGATCTCCGTGATCGCTTCCCGCGCCCGGCGAGCGAACTCGCCGGCCGAGTAGCGCTCGTGTGGCTCGAGGATGTCGATCAGGTGATGGGGCACCCGGGCGCGCTCCTCCAAGCGTGGCTTCGCCGTACCGATGTCGAACCCGCGGTAGACCTGGAGAGCGTCGGCGTTGACGATCTCCCCACCGAGCCTCTCGGCCAAGGCCAACGCCAGCGCGCTCTTGCCGGTGGCGGTGGGGCCGACGATGGCGAGAACGGGATCCATTCGTCGATAGGGTACAGCGATTGCGGCGGGCGGAGTGTGGCGTCGGCTCGCTCGCAGGCGTCCATCTGTGTTAGAGTTTGGCAGTGAAAAGGAAGAAGCCCATGCGCCAGTCTCCAAACACTGATGAAGCAAACGAGCCCGTCTACCTGACCGGCGAGATCTCGGTGCGCTTCACCACCTCCCCCGGGGATGAGGATCTGCGCCGGTTCACCGCCAGATATGGACTTCGCCTGCTCCGCCGCAACGAATTCGTTCGCGAACAGGTTGTGTTCGAGCCGGTTGACGCCTCCCGGAGCCTTTACGATCTCGTGCAGGAAATTGAGCGAGAAGGGGCGGCCAAAGCGGTTTGGGCCAATACCCTGCGCCGCTTTCACCGGGCCGCCTGATTCGCTTACACCAGCCTCTTCGCTCGCCTCAAGGCCTCGTCGACCGCCCGCCCGGTATTGACGCGTCCTGAGCCCATCTTTCTGCTGCGCTCACCGGAATCGTAGCCACTGTCGATCTCGTCCGCCGTAGCGCGCAGGAGCTCCTTGAGCTCCTCCCGACCAAGAGCGGGGTGCACTGAAAGCACCAGTGCCGCTGTGCCGGCCGCCAGTGCAGCGGCTGCCGAGGTGCCACCGAAGCCACTCGTGTGAAGACCGCCTGGATTGAAGCCCCGGCCAGGGATCGAAACGTCGGTGGTGAAAATGCCACGCGCTCCCCCACTGGACGGAGCTACAACCGCGATCTCTGGGCCATGGTTCGAGTAGTCGGCGTGCAGACCCAGGTCTGTTGAGGCACCGACGGCGATGGCATTCGCATCTCGGGCGGGGAAGTCCACTTCGCCTCCCTCGTTCCCGGCGGCACAGAAGACCGCGGAGCCCCGCCCGTCGCGGCCAAGCTCGCCGGCATCCTCCAAAGCCAGCCGAACATCCGGGCTCTCGCCGCCTGACCACGAGCAGGACAAAAGATCGGCATGGACCGCGGCGTAACGAATGGCGTCAGCAACTCGCTCGTCCGGCACCAGCGCATCGCCATGAAAGATCTTGACCGGAAGGAGCTGGCAGCCCGGTGCCACACCGACCGAACCCTCTCCGACCCCGCCAGCCGCAATGAGTCCCGCACAGGTCGTGCCGTGAATGTCGTTCCCTTTGGTGCGGTCAAAGGGAAACTGGAATCGCTTGGGACGCGGATTGAAGTGGTCCGGATGGTCGTCAGGCAGGAAGAAATCTCGGCCGATCCGGTCCTTGGCGCTCGGGTCCGGATTTTTCCAGAGACTGGCTCTGAGGTTGGGGTGATCCACGTCGACACCGTCGTCGAGGACGGCAACGACGACTTTTCGGTCGCCTGTAGTACGCTTCCAAGCCGCCAGAACGTCGAGGCCTCCGCGGTCCAGGTGCCACTCCAGAGGCAAGATAAAGGGAGGAGCTTGCCGCCGGTACTGGGAAACGAAATTCGGTGTCGCAAAAACGACCTCCTCCAGCCCGACCAGGAGGTTGGAGATTTCAATCAGATCCTCACCTGCATACCTTCCCCCTGGATGACGGACAACTACCTGATCGGAGATGAAGGTGTTTCTGCGGACCAAACCGAATCCGAACCACGCCAGGACGGCCTGCCGGCGCCTCGCGGGAACCGAGGCCTTGAATCGGATCACCACCTCGCGATGGGCAATCCGAAGCAGGCCGCTGACCACTTCCCGAAAGATCGCAGGTGGAGGACTCTCGGCAGACCGTGCACCGATGCGGGGAATGCCGCCGTCCAGGAGGACGAGCTCGGTGCGTCCGCCCTTATTGCCGATCAGCTCGACGGCCCCGGCTTCCCGCGACCGGATCTCGAAACTGCGCCGTCCCCACCTCACTTCGGCGCTCCCGGAGTCGTGATCCGAATCTTCCCGTCCCTGCCAAAAGAGAGCTGGATCTCGCCGCTGCGATCGGTGCGCAGCACCCTCGCTCCGCCTTCCAAGAGCCTCTCCACGACCTCGGGTGAAGGGTGGTGGTAGATGTTGCGGACGCCGGAGGAGATCAGCGCCAGGCGGGGCGTGGCTACTTCGAGAAAAGTCGGCGTCGAGGAAGTGCGGCTGCCATGGTGCGCAACCTTGAGGACGTCGGTCCGCAAATCCCGGCTGCAACATTCGGCCAGCTCGCGCTCCGATTGGCGCTCGATGTCGCCGGTGAGCAGGGCCCGGCGACCGTTGACGGCGGCCAGCAGCACCAGCGAGCGCTCGTTGGCGGCGCGGTGTCCGTCCGCCTGCGGATGGAGCACGGTCAGCCGCCAGCGGCCGAGGCTCAAGCGCTGGCCTCGCGAGAAAAACCGGTGCCGCACTCCCGGCAGCGACAGCAGCTTGCCGGCACACCCTGCGGGCTCCCAGCCGGGAGCCGTCCAGGTCTCCTTGACGCTGAGATACGCGGCAATGTCCACCAGGCCGCCACAGTGGTCGCGGTCCGGGTGCGTCATCACCAAGGCGTCCAAGTGATGAACGCCTTCGCCCAGCAAGGCCGGCAGCAGGATCCGGCCGCCCAGGTCGGCGCCGTCCCAGCCTCCCCCGTCGACGAGGATGGCGCGGTCGCCGTCGCGCAGCAGAATCGAGTCTCCCTGCCCGACGTCGAGCAGCGAGAGCTCGGGGCCGCGGCGCTCGATTCCCACACCCGCAGCTATCACCCACAAGCCGGCTCCGGCGCACGACACTGCGAGAAGGCGCGCCTTCCAAAGTCTTGGCGGCAGTAGCAGGGCCAGCCCGAACCAGACGGCGAGGAGCGAGGCCGTCCAGAAGGAAATCGCCACCGGCAAGGCGCCCCAGAACCCAGGCGGCATGCGGGACGGCCAGGAGAATGGCGCTGCCAGCCCATCGAGAACGGGCAGCAGCCAACCCGCCAGGTCAGGCGACACGAGGGCCACCAACGTCCACAGGAGCGAGGCCGCCAGCGCCAGCCCAGTCCACGGCACGGCCGGCAGGTTGAGCAACGGCGCCAGGGGCGTGAGCAGATAGAAGTGCGACACCGTCCAGGGGAGCGTGGCGAGCTCGGCGCCGGCACTGGCGGCAAGGGACGCCGTGAGCCAGCGTGGCAGACGGCGGCGGCGCCAGCGGGCCGCAAGCAGCGGCGCGATCAGCAACAGGCCCGCCGTGGCCACCACGGTGAGCTGGAACGCGAGCGCCCGCGCCTGCTCGGGAGAGACCGTCAGGAGCAGGATCACGGCCCACCCCAGGGCATTGGCCGCGGCCGGCGGTCGTTCGGCAAGGAGGGCCAGCACGGCGAGCCAGGCCATGACGGCGGAACGCACCAGCGCCGGCAGCGGCCCCACGAGCAGCAGATAGAGGGCGCTGACCCCGAGCATCAGCAACAGCCGGGGCCGCCGGGGAAGGAATCCTCCAAGCAGCCAGACCGCACCCGCCACCAGCGCCATATGCACGCCGGAGACGGAGAGGAGATGGTAGACGCCCGTCACCCGCAGCCCCCGTTTCCAGTCCAGGGGGAGCTCGCCGGCATCGCCCAGAACGAGCGCGCGGGCCAGGGCTTTGCCTTGACGATCGTCGACGCTGCCGGGTCCCGCGGCCCGGTAGGCCTCCTCCACCCGGCGGCGAAGCGAGTCGGAGAGTCGGGCGATCCAGCCGGCCGGCTCGTCGATGGTAAGGAGCTGGCGGCTCTTTACCCGCAGCCGCCAGGGGCCAGGCGTCACGGGGATGCGATTGGCGAAGCCCGGCGAGCGGCTGAGATAGCCCTGAAGGCGCAGCGTCGTGCCGAAAGAGGGAGGAATCTCCTCCGCGTCCGGAAGGTGGACGACGACTTCCAGAGGAGGCGAACCGACACGGTCGCCTTGACGCAGCCTCAGCAGGCGGGCAGGCGCGGACCAGCCCTCGTCGTCCGGGGACCAGTGGCCGGCGACCCTGACCACGGCTTCCACCGGCCGCTCCCGGTTCAAGCCTGAAGCGGGGTCCGCGGGAAGGCCCGCGCGAACCGTCGCGACGAGCAGACCCAAGGCCAGAAAGGCAAGGCAGACGGCGGCCGGCCGTCGCAGGGCGAAGGCCAGCAGGGCCAGAACCGCCAGCAGCGGCACCGGCAAATACGGGAGCTCAAAGGCGAGCCAGGAACCGGCGGCGAAGGCGGCGGCCGGCAGGAGCATGGGAGCAGTTCGTAGATCCATGCTCTATAAAAACGGAAAAACTTGCTGCTATCGCTCAACAATCAACCTGGCTTAAATACGGGGAGGGATGCCGGAGCCCTCCCACTTGCGACAACTCTCCCGGATGGATTGACAAAGAACTTGCACCGAAAGTAAGTTACCAACTGCATCGCAAATAGTTGGGGCCACCATGCCGCCGCCGTTTTCCAATCGTCAACTGAGCGCTTCCAAATAGGTTGGGTGTCACCAGCCCGGGCATCGGTGCCCGGGGTTCAGAGCTGCAAAACCCAGAGTAAGGAGGTCGCATGCAGACAGGAAGAGTCCGTGGTTTCAAGGTATCCATCCTGTGGGCCGGCATCGCCATCGCCCTCGCCGTTCCCGTGGCCGCCGGCGCGAAAACGGCGGTCCAGAGCTTTGTTCTCCAATGTTCTCCGGGATGCGACGCGGCGGCAGCCGCCATCCGCCAGATCCCCGGAGCTCGCGTCGACCAGGTGTACCAGAACGTCCCGGGCCTTGCCGTCACCCTGCCGGTCTCGGCGGTCCCTACCGTCCAGGGCCGTTCGGACGTCGTCGGCATGACCAAGGACATCCTCGTCAGCCTGCCGCCGCCCGCCGAAGTGCAGAATCTTCCGGCGGCCAGTAGCACCCAGGTCTTGAGCGCCACCCAGTTGCCGGGATTCATCGGCGCCCGGCCCGCCGACTACAGCTTCAACAACGACCTGATCGGTGCCAGCGCTCTCCAGAGCCAGGGATTTCTGGGCAATGGCGTGGTGGTGGCCGACATCGACAGCGGCACCGCCAACAATCCCACCGTCGTACCGGCGCTGGCCGGCACCGTGATCGGCGGCGAGAGCTTCGTTCCCGGCGACCCGGTCGCCTCCGCCACCTCGACCCTGAACAACCCCCACGGCACCGAAACGGGCTCCATGATCGCCGCCCACGCGATCTTCCTCTTCTCCAACAGCTCGACCCTCGTGCAGTCGCTGCAGGTCCACGCACCGTCGAGCGTCATCCCCTGCTCGGTGCTCGGCTGCCCGGCGGGCCTGTCGGGCGTGCCGATGATCGGCGTCGCGCCGGCGGCCAGCATCTACGCCATCAAGGTCTTCCCCTCGACCAGCAACTCGACGTCGACCTCGATCATCCTGGCCGGTATGGACCGCGCCATCACCCTGCGCCGCAACTTCAACAACGGCATGCCTTCGGTGCCCACCAACCCCGGCTGCGGCGGCGAGAACAACCCGTGCGTCTTCAACTCGCTGCCCATCCAGGTGGTCAACCTGAGTCTCGGCGGCGGCACGCTGTTCGCCGGCCAGGACCTCGAGGACCAGCTGACTCTCCAGATGTTGCAGGCTGGGATCACGGTCGCCGTCTCGTCCGGCAACGACGGCCCCGGCTCCATGACGGTCGGTTCCCCGGGCACCGGCTTCGGCGCGCTGACCGTCGGCGCGGCCTCGACCGCGGCCCACGAGCGGGTGCTGCGCGACCTGCAGTTCGGCCTCGGCATCGGCCTGCTGTGGCGGCCTTTCTCCGGTCTGCAGACTGCCACCTTCAGCTCGCGCGGCCCGCTGCCCGACGGCCGCGTCGGCATCGGGGTCTCGGCCAATGGTCTAGCGAGCTTCGTGCAGCAGGCCAACGGCGGCATCTCCCTGGCCTCCGGCACCTCGTTCTCGGCGCCCACGGTTTCCGGCGCGGCGGCCATCCTGCGTCAGAAGTTTCCTGCCGCCAGCGCCACGCAGATCCGCAACGCGCTCGCTTCGTCAGCCAATGCCGGCGCCTTCGCCGACAACTCGGGCGCCGTCGATCGCGGCAACGGCCTGCTCAACGTTTCCGCCGCCGCCGCCAAGCTCACGGCCGGCAACGTCAGCCCGTTTTTGCCTTTTGGCCTCGGTCTTCCCAGCATCCCCCTGAATCTCCTGCTGTTGGGCATCACGCCGGTGAATTTCAACGGCAACACCTCCACCACCCACCTCAGCAATCTGAAGCCCGGCCAGATGGCCCAGCTCTACGTGCTCACCCAGGACAGCATCGACGACTTGACCGTCACCATCAAGAACGTCACTCCCGCGCTGCCCCCCGCGAGCCAGAACCAGCTCTTCGGCGACGACGTCTTCGTGACGGTGAACGACGCCTATACCTCGTTTGCCGTGACCCGGGCGTCCGGCTTCATCGTCGCCGACACGACTTTCGACGTGCCTTTGCCGCTGGCCGGCCTGGTGCGGGTGTCCGTCCAGGGCGACTCCACCAACGCCGGCAACGTCGCTTGTGACGTGGTCATTCAGCGCCACAATGCGTCGCTGACCGCGCCGACCTCGGTGGGCAAGATCAAGCAGGGGCAGGACACGGCCGTCCGCATCCAGGTGCCGGCCGGCACCTCGCAGCTCTCGTTCCTGCTCTCCTGGTTGCTGGAGTGGGGCAACTACCCCACCAACGACATCGACCTGGTGCTCGAGGACCCGAACGGCAACGTCATCTTTGACGGCGCCACCCTCAGCACTCCCGAACGGGCGACGGTCGCCAATCCGACTCCGGGAATCTGGACCGCCCACATCCAGGGCTTCCAGATCAACGCTCTCTTCAACGTCTTCAACTCGGACATCTGGACCCTGCGGGCAAGCGCCGACGGCCAACGGCTGTCCCCGCTGCCCTGACGGCACAACCTGTTAACCCGGAGGCCTCTCCGAGGCCTCCGGCCCGCCTCCGCCCACCTATCCCTCCGCCTCCGGCGAGAAGAGCGACAGCACCGGCAGGCCCAGCCGCCGGCGCAGAGTCTGGCGAAACAGCCGTTCGCGCGAGAGCTCGATCTCGTCGGCCGGCAGTCGGCCGCGGAGAAGAGCCAGGGTCTTCTCGACCGCGGCGTCGATCTCGGTCCGGCCGTCCTCGGCAAGGCTGTTGGCGGCCGTGTCGAGCATCTCGCGATCGAGGGCGGCGAGGCGGTCCTCAACCTCCTGGGGATCGCCGGTCATGGCGTTGACGCGAGCCGCCAGCGTCTCGTGACCGGCGAACGAGGAAGGCAGAGCTGCCGCGAGGGAGGCAAGACGGGGCGCGACCTCGAAGCCGGGCGCCGCCGTCCGCAGCCCCGGCGCGTTGAGCTCCTTGAGCTCACTCCACGCCGCCTCCACGGCCGGGGCGCAGTAGCGCAGGCTGGAGATTTTCCCTTTGGCGCCCCGCTCCTTGCGTTTGGCGAAGACTTCGGCCAGCGACCGCCGCACCAGCTCGAGCGGAACGCCCTCCTGGTGCCAGCGCCTCGCCACTTGCCAGTCCGCCGGCGACAGCAGCAGCGGCGCCCCCCGCAGCTCCACGAAGATTTCTTCGACAGCCTGGAAGTAGGCGTGGTCCGGGTCGATTTCGTCAGCGGTTGCGCTCATAGATGAGCTTCAAGCCCGCCAGTGTCAGATCAGGATCCACCTCGCGGATGTACTTCGAGCCCGAGGCGATGAGCGGCGCCTGGCCGCCGGTGGCGACGACGCTCTTGACGCCGGGAATCTCGGCGTGGAGACGTTCGAGAATGCCGTCGACGAGGCCGATGTAGCCGTAGTAGATGCCCGCCTGCATGGCGGCGGCGGTGTTCTTCCCCACCAGCTCGGTGGGTTTGCGCACGTCCACCCGGTAGAGCCGCGAGGCGTGCGCGAAGAGAGCCTCGGCCGAGATGGTGATGCCCGGGGTGATGATGCCGCCCATGTACTCCCCCGCCGCGTTGACCACGTCGAAAGTGGTGGCGGTGCCGAAGTCGACGACGATCACCGGCGAGCCGTAGCGCTCGCGGGCCGCCACGGCGTTGACGATGCGGTCCGCCCCCACCTCGGTGGGATTGTCGTAGCGAATCGGCATGCCCGTGCGCACTCCGGGCTCGATGAACAGCGGCTTCCTGCCGAAGTAGCGCTCGGCCATGCGTTCCAGCGTCAGATGCAGCGGCGGCACGACCGAGGAGATCACCACCGCCTCGGCCGACACGGGATCGACACCGCGCAGCGTGAACAGCGGCAGGAGGAGCGAGCCGTACTCGTCCGCCGTGCGCTCCGTATCCGTCGAAAGGCGGAAGCTCTCCACCAGCTCGTCGCCGCGGTAGATGCCGAACACCGTGTTGGTGTTGCCCACGTCCACCAGGACGAGAATCCCGTTCGGATCGCTCTTGTCTCGCTTCATCCCTCGATCACCTCTCCCGATGCGATCGGGACGATGCGGCCGTCGCTCTCCAGAAGCAGCCGGCCCAGGGCGTCGAAGCCCACGAACGTCCCGGCCGTCACGCTCTCCCCCGCGCGGCAGACCATGGGCTCTCCCGGTTGGTGAATCGACAACGCGCGGTAGCTCTCGATCGCGTACTCCGCGTCGGCCAGGTGGACGAGCTCGGCCTCCAGCCCCTCCACCAGGTCCCAGGTGAAGTCCTCCAGGCTGCCGGCGCTTCCTCCCAGGATGCCAACCGAGGTTGCGGTCGCCGGCAGGTCGGCCGCCTCGTGGAAGACGTTGACCCCGAAGCCGATCAACGCCAGCGTCGCTTCCCCCGGCCGCACCGCGGCCTCGATGAGGACGCCGCCGATCTTCCTGCGCTCGCCGCGAACCTCCACCAGCAGGTCGTTCGGCCACTTGAGCCGGCACGGCACTGGGAGGTGGGCGCCGACCGCCCGGCAGAGCCCCACGCCCACCAGCAGGGGGAGAGTCTGGAGCAGGCCGGCGTCGTCCACCTGCAGGACGCGGGTGGCATAAACGCCCAGGGCCGCGGGGCTCGACCAGCTCCGCCCCTGGCGCCCTCGCCCGCCCGTCTGCTCCAGGGCCACGACGACCGTCGGATAGAGCGTCTGCGCTTCGTTCTGATACTCGGCGACGATGGCACGGGCCAGGGTGTTGGTGGAATCGACGCTGGGCAGGACGATCAGGTTCTCGGGACCTCCGGACCAGCCCCCGAGAGAGAGAGGCCCGGGGCGTTCCCGGCGCGCCCTCAAGCCCGCCATGTAGCGCTCGAAGTCCACGGTGGATCCCGATGTCCTCAGGAAAGGCCCAGGCCGGAGCGCAGGGCGGATTGCCGTTCGCGCATCTCCGCCAGGCGGGCAACACCGCCCGACACCACGTGGGCCGGCGCCTTGGCCAGGAACTCGGCGTTCGCCAGCCGCGCCTCGGCGCTGGCGATGTCACGGTCAAGCTTCTCCAGCTCCTTGGCCAGCCGGCTCCGCTCCTCCTCGCCCAGCTCCTGTCTTTCGACGCTCACGCCGATCTCGACGCCGGCGACGAGATCGCGCACCGCGCCCTCCGGCGGCGCCCCCATCGTCACCGTCTCGACGCGGCCCAGGAAGCGCAGCAACGGGGCCTGCTCCGCGAGCATCTCGCCGACTGAAGCGTCGGCCGCAAGGAAGAGATCGATCTTCGCCTTGGGCGCCAGTCCGAGCTCCGTCCGCAGGGACCGGACGCGGGTGATCACCTGGATCAGGGCGTCCATCCCCGCCTCCACCTCGGAGCTCTCCCACGCCGCCTCGCGCCCGGGATAGGGAGCGAGGCAGATGGTCTCGGGATGGATGACCTCGTGGCCGGGCAGCCGTTGCCACAGCTCCTCGGTGAGGAACGGCATGACGGGATGCAGCAGCCGCAGGGCACGGTCGAGCACCGTCAGCAGCACCTCGCCCACCCGCGGCCGCGGCGCGTCGCCAAACAGCGCTGGCTTCGACAGCTCGATGTACCAGTCGCAGAAGTCGCCCCAGAAGAAGTGATAGAGGCGATTGCAGGCCTCGTCGAAGCGGAAGGCCGTGAAACGCGGCTCCACCTCCGCCGCCACCCGCGACAGGCGCGAGAGGATCCACCGCTCGGGCGCCGCCAGCCCCGCCGGATCGATCGTCTCCTGCACCCGGGCCTCGCCCACTCGGGAAAGAGCGAAGCGGGTGGCGTTCCAGAGCTTGTTGCCGAAGGCGCGATAGCCGGCGATCTGGTCCTTGTTCAGGGGAATGTCCCGGCCCGGGCTGTCGAGCGACGCGAGGGTGAACCGCAGGGCGTCGGCGCCGAACTCCTCGATCAGCTCCGAGGGATCGAGCACGTTGCCCTTGGTCTTCGACATCTTCTGGCCCTCGGCGTCGCGCACCAGGCCCGTCAGGTGGGCGGCCGCGAAGGGGGCCTCGCTCGTGAAGTGCAGGCCGGTCATCACCATGCGGGCCACCCAGAAAAAGAGGATGTCGAAGCCGGTCACCAGCACCGAGGTGGGATAGAACGTGCGCAGGTCGAGAGTGTCGTCCGGCCAGCCGAGGGTGGAGAACGGCCACAGGGCCGACGAGAACCAGGTGTCGAGCACGTCCGGGTCCTGCGTCAGCTGGTCGGTGCCGGCCTCCTTCGCGGCCTCGTCGGCGGTCAGGGCCACGAAGCAACGGCCATCCTGGGTGTACCAGGCGGGGATCTGGTGCCCCCACCAGAGCTGGCGCGAAATGCACCACGGCTTGATGTTGGCGAGCCAGTGCTCCCACGTCTTGTCCCAGCTCTCGGGCACCAGGGTGAGACGGCCGTCGCGGTTGGCATCCAGCGCCTTCACCGCCATCTCCGACACGTCGCAGAACCACTGCGTCGAGACCAGCGGCTCGATCGGCTCGCCGCTGCGCTGGCTGTGGCCGACGTTGTGAATGTGGTCCTCGATCTTGAGGAGCCAACCCTCGTCGCGCAGCCGCGACACCACCTTGGCGCGCGCCTCGAAGCGGTCGAGGCCGGCGAAGTCGGGCCCCGCCTCGGCCGTCATGCGGCCGTCAGGACCGATCACCTTGATGCCCGGCAGGTTGTGGCGCCGGCCCATCTCGAAGTCGCTGGGATCGTGAAACGGCGTGATCTTCACCAAGCCCGTGCCGAACTCGCGGTCCACCGCCGCATCGGCGACGAACGGCAGGCGCCGACCCACCAGCGGCAGCAGGGCCGCCTTGCCGTGGAGGTGCGAGTAGCGCTCGTCGTCAGGGTGAAGAGCGACGGCGGTGTCGCCCAGCATCGTCTCGGGCCGGGTGGTGGCCACCACGATGCGCTCGTCGCTCCCCTCGACTGGATAGGCGATGTGGTAGAGCTTGCCCTGCACCGTCTTCATCTCCACTTCGAGGTCGGAGACGGCGGTGCCCAGGGTGGGGGACCAGTTGACGATGTACTCGCCGCGCGTGATGAGCCCCTCGCGGTAGAGGCGGACGAAGGCCTCGCGCACGGCCCGGGAGAGACCGGCGTCCAGGGTGAAGCGCTCGCGGGTCCAGTCGCAGGAGGCGCCCATCAGGTCGAGTTGCTGGCGGATGTTGCCGTGGTACTGCTCCTTCCACTGCCACATCCGAGCCAGGAAACGCTCCCGCCCGAGCGCGACCCTGCTGGTGCCTTCGCTCGCCAGCTGGCGCTCGACCATGAGCTGGGTGGCGATGCCGGCGTGATCG
>DATIOS010000639.1:0-2820 GCA_035472915.1 Thermoanaerobaculia bacterium | reverse complement strand
GTCAGCACCCGCAGATCCAGCGTCTCTTCCAGCCGCTCCAGGTCGGCCAGTAGATCGTGGGCGCTGGCGTGGCGCTCCTCGGGCTTGCGGCGGAGGCAGCGCAAGACCACGACGTCCACCTCGGATGGAATCGCGGGGTTGAGCTGGCTCGGCAGGCCGAACTTGGGGCCTGGCGAACGGCCGGTGAGCATCTCGTGGAAGATAGCGCCGGCGGAGTAGAGATCGGCCCGGGCGTCCACCGGAGCCTGGCTGTCCATCGTCTCGGGCGCCAGGTAATACAGGGCGCCGAGGCGGATCTCGCCCGTCGAGAGGGTCGCCGTGAGGCTGCGGGTGGCGATCGACTCGAAGCTGCTGGCCCCGAGGTCCGAGATCTTCACCGTCCCGAAGTCGGGCGAGACGAGGACGTTGCGCGGCGTCAGGTTGCGATGCACGTAGCCGTTCTGGTGGGCGTGGTAGAGGCCGCGGCAAACGCCCCGCAAAACGGCGAACGCCTCGGGAAGAGTGACATGCCGTGCCTTCAGCACCCGGTCGAGGGAAGTTCCCTCGACCATTTCCATGGCGACGTAGAGCCGGTCGCCCTCCTGGCCCGTGCCCAAGACTTGCACCAGGTTCGGGTGGCGGGTGACGGGAGTCACGGCGGCCAGCTCGCGGTAAAAACGCTCGGCGGTGTCGGGATCCTCCGTCAGGCGGCGCGGAAAGAGCTTGAGGGCGACCGGTCGCCCCTTGGCGTCCTCCGCGCGATACACCGTGGACTGCCCAGCTTTGCCGAGGAGCTCGCGGACGCGATAAGGGCCGATGATTTCAGGAAGGGGCGGCATCAAACGAGCTCAAAGATCATAAGCGTGTCGCCGATCGCGATGCGGTCGAAAGGATTGAGTATCGTTCGCTCCGCCGGTTTGCCATTGACGCGGGTGCCGTGGCTGCTGCCCAGGTCGGTCAACACCCAGGCGCCGTCCTCCCAGGCGATTTGAAGGTGCTCCTTGCTGGCGTTGGGATCGCTGAGCGCCAGGCCGCAAGCGCGGGAACGGCCCACCGTGGCAGGTGCCCCGCCCGTGCCGCCGCCGAGCGCCAGCGACCGGCCGCGCTCCGCTCCCTCTGCCACGTAGAGGCGGGCCGGTGGCGGGCCCTCCTGCGCCGCGCGCCGCGCCGCCGCCTGCCGCGGATGCTCTTGCCGCGAGATCTCCAACGTCTGAATGGGGTAGGGAATGACGATTCCCTCCTTGTGAAACTCCTCCCAGACCCGCGCCCGCACGTCGCTGTTGATGCGCGGCGCCTGGGCCATGTCCTCGATCCAGGTCCGCAGCTCGTAGACGATGGCGCTGGCCTCGAAGGCTAGGACGTAGACCTCCGGCGCCGGCTTGTCCAGCACTCCCGGCACGCCTGCGGCGCAGTCGAGCAGCACCCGGCGCACGTGGTATGGCGGCTCGTCGAAATGGGCCGCGATCTTGAGCCGTTCCATGTGCAGGGGATGGGGATAGTAGTAGTTGAGCACCCGCTCGTCGGCCAGCTTGCTGTTGGGGATCACCAGATTGTCGTTTTCTCGCGTTCGCAGATGGGTGGTGCGCCAGGTGATGGCCATCACCCGACCTTCCTGCTCGCCCACCTTGATCCAGTCGTTGATGCGGAACGGTTTCTCGACGCTGATCACCAGGCCGGCGAAGAAGTTGCCGAGGATGGGCTGCAGCGCCAGGCCGAGAACCAGCGAGGTGACGGCGCTGGTGGCGATGAGCGGCGCCACGTCCAGCTTGGGGAACGAGATGCGCAGCGTCACCAGGGCGGTGATTAGATAGACGAGGAGCATACTCACCGCCGGCAGCAGCGGCGGCAGGCGCATGCCGCGGCGGGCCGTCAGGTGGATCTCGAACAGATACATGCCCAGCAGCCGGAAAACCGTGATGAGCCCAAGGAAAAGGGCGGCCCAGGCCAGAGCCGCCGCCGTCGCCGCCGGCTGCCAGGCGGGCGCCAGCAGCCGGAAGACCTCCAGGCCTGCCACGCCGGCTCCCACGTACAGGGGAAAGGCGAGCTGGCGCACCCAGAAGGAGCGCCTGCCGATCGCGGCCACGGCCACGATCAGCAGCGCGAGCAGCCCGGCGCTGCCCAGTACGGCGAGGGTCATCTGCAGCACGGCACCTCCGAAGGAGACGGCGGGATTCTATCCCGCCGTGCCGCCGGCCTCGCCGTCGCGCTAGAATCCCCCGGTTCTTGAAAGCCATTCAGCAGTCATTCAGCAGTTCTTCACCGCACCGCAAGGAGATCGAAATGAAAAGGCTCATCCGTTCGACCGCCGTTCCGGCCTTGATGCTCGCCCTGGCACTCCCCGTTCTGGCCCAGGCGCCAAAGCCCGCCGCCGCTGCCGCGGTGTCCGCCGCGGACCCCAAGGCCGCCGCCCTGCACAGTCTGGAAGACGCTCAAAAGAAGCTCATCGCCTTGGCCGAGGCCATGCCGGCCGACAAGTACACCTGGCATCCCGAAGGCGCGCGCACCGTCGGCGAGGTCTTCAATCACGTCGCGGGTGCGAACTACTTCATCCCCACGCTCGTGGGCGTCAAGATGCCGGCGGGCGTCGACCCTCGCGGCTTCGACAAAGAGGCCGGCGACAAGGCCAAGACGGTCGAGACCCTGAAGAAGTCGTTCGATCACGTGATCGCGGCCCTCAAAGGCGTGCCGGCGGCGGACTTGGGCAAGACGGTCAAGATCTTCGACCACGACGGAACCTACCTCGATGTCGTCTTCATCATCGTCTCCCATGCGCACGAGCACCTCGGCCAGTCGATCGCCTATGCCCGTTCCAACGGCGTCGTGCCGCCTTGGAGCCAGAAG
>DATIOS010000638.1:0-2171 GCA_035472915.1 Thermoanaerobaculia bacterium | reverse complement strand
GTCATGCTGGAAGCGCTGGAGCTCTGAGACCCGGTCGAGCCCCCGCGCCGGCCGGCCCATGGCCTGATCGAACGCGCGGGCCAGTTGGGCCTGCGACTGCGACCAGTTCGAGACCATGCTGAGGCGGCCGCCGTCGTAGGCGACGATGGCCATCCGGTCTTCCGGGCCCAGGCGGCTGAGGTCGTCCTTGAGCGATCGGAGCACCTCGTTGCGCCGGACCTCGTTGGAGAAGTAATCGTCGACGAACACCAGGTAGCTGGTACCGATCGCTCCGCCGGGCTCGACCCCGGGCACCTGGGCCGTGGCCGCCGCCGTTTGCCCTGGCGCCGGCGGTGGTGCCACGGACTGGCCGCCGAGGATCTCGGAGAAGTAGCCGATCGGCACTTCTTTGCCGTCCACCTTGAGCCGGAAGTCACTGGGCTTCAGGCCGGCCACCCGGTTGCCGTCCTTGTCGGTGACCACCACTTCGATGTTGACCACCCTGACCTCGATCGTTTCGCCGAACACCGACGCATCCTGGGGCCGGGGCGGAGCTTTCTGCTGCGCCGTGGCCAAACCTGAGCCGAGTACCAGGGCGCAAGTCAGGATCATGGCGAGCTGGAACGTTTTCTTCATCTAGAAGTCTCCTTTTGCGAGACTTTAAGTATAGGACAACCCAGTTGACGGCGACCGCGTCACTGGCTTACCTTGAGTGCCCGCAACCCCAGATCCATTTCTGCAAGGAAGGAAAATGTCCCGATGAGCGAGATCGACGAAACGATTTCCGAGGTGGTGGAGAAGACCAAGGAATCTTCGGATCCCCTCAACTCCGTGGTCGCCATCCTGGTGGCGTTGATCGCCACCTTCATGGCGCTGTGCAACATCAAGGACGGCAACATCGTGCAGGCGATGTCCCAGGAGCAGGCCAAGGCGGTCGACCAATGGTCGTACTTCCAGGCCAAGGGAACGAAGCAGAACCTCGCCGAGAGCGTGCTCGATCAGCTTCTGCTCCAGAAGCAGATGAACACCAGCCTTTCGGCCCCGGCCGCGGCGCTGCTCGACAAGGAGATCGCGACCTACACGCAGAACGTCAAGAAGTACGTGAAGGAAAAGGAAGACATCAGAAAGGAGGCCGAAGGCGCACAGAAGGAGTACGACCGCCTGAACGTCCACGACGATCAGTTCGACATGTCAGAGGCCGCTCTCAGCATCGCCATCGCCCTGTTGGGCGTCAGCGCCTTGACCCGCAAGAAATGGCTGGTGGGAGTCGCGGTGCTTTTCGCCGCCTTCGGCGTAGTGATGGGAATCGCCGGCTTCCTGGGCTGGAACCTCCATCCCGACGCCTTCGCGAAATTCCTGAGCTGAGATTTGGTGCCTTAGCTGGGGAAGATCCGGCTGCGCGGCCCGCGCCAGAGCCGTGGGCGGCGACCGAGGTGGTGCGAGTGGGAGCGTGAGCGCCGCGGGACGGCACGCCCGGCGATGTCGTTGGCACCCTGGAACAGCAGGTAATCCCGGGTCTCCAGGAAGATCCCGGAGCCGAGCTGCGGCTGGGGTCGCGGGCCGGGAGTGGCCTTGGCGATGAGGACCGAAGGGGCGTCGAACGGACCTCGATTCGTGCCGGCGTTCTCGGCGGTGGCCTCTTTGATCTCGAAGCCGTCCATGGCTTCGAGGATGAAGCGCTCGGAATGACGCAGGGGGCCGGTGTGAAGCTCGCCCCCGAGCTCCATGCGATGCGCCGCGAGGGAGGCGAGGAAGCGTTGCGATTCCGGCGCCCTCTCGGCGAGCAGCACCCGGTAGAGAACCCGCACTTCGCACAGCACGAGAGGCACCAGGATGATGGCGAGGACGACCGCCTTGCGTCGGGCCGCCGGCGCGCGCCGCAGCAATTCGAGCCCGGCCAGGGCGCCGAGCATGGCCCAGGCCGGGTAGCTCGGATCCAGATACCAGTGGTGCTGGGTGCGTGAGATGGAGAACAGAACGAGCGGCACCAGGGCCCAGAGCAACAGCAGCGGCAGCCAGCCCTGTGCCAGCCGGCGGCTGAGAGCGCGCAGGCGGAAGCGCTCTTCCCGGAAGATGAGGAACGCCGCGCCGAGGATGAGCAGCGGCCAGGGGGCGAAGCGATCGAAGAGCGTCCCGAGATAGCCGAAGGGCGAGTAGGTGACCTTGTCGATGATGCTGGTCGACCGGGCGAG
>DATIOS010000637.1:0-3710 GCA_035472915.1 Thermoanaerobaculia bacterium | reverse complement strand
GGCCGCGAGAACTCAAACGTCGGGCCAACGGTCTCGCGGCCCTTCAGGCCGCATCGCGTTGTCAATCTCTCCACACCCAGGGCATCGGCCTGCGGCCTCAGCCCTGGGCTCCGCTCTCCCGGCCCGTTGGGCCGGACGGGCCGGCCACTCGCGTCATGCCTCTCTCGCTCCGGTTTCGCGGAGGAACAACTCCCAGCTACGCGACACGGATCTGCTCTGCCTCGACGACAGGCCTTGCCCAAGGCTTCAAGGCCTTCTTCATGACGAGATCCACCCGCCGGTGTAGGCTGTCTTCCAGCCAGAACTTGAGGCGCATGTACTCGGTCAAGCCCGGTGTTTCACTGAACTCCACCAAGAGATCCACATCGCTTTCCGGCCCGGCTTCGCCCCGGGCCGTCGATCCAAAAAGCGCGAGGGAGAAGACGCGGAAGCGCTCCCCCAATTCCTGCCGGTGTGAGGAAAGAAAGTTGATCACCTCGTCGCGGTTCATGGTTTGAGCTCCTCTCTTACTCCCCCACCTTGAACTCCACTCCCTGCGCCAGCGGCAGCTCGGTGCCCCAGTTGATGGTGCAGGTCTGGCGGCGCATGTAGGCTTTCCAGGAGTCGGAGCCGGCTTCGCGGCCGCCGCCGGTCTCTTTTTCGCCGCCGAAGGCGCCGCCGATCTCGGCTCCCGAGGTGCCGATGTTGACGTTGGCGATGCCGCAGTCGCTTCCCGTCGCCGAAAGGAACTTCTCGGCGGAGCGCATGTTCAGGGTGAAGATGGCCGAGGAGAGTCCCTGCGGCACGTCGTTGTGGATGCGGATCGCCTCGTCGAGGTCGCCGAACTCGAAGACGTAGAGGATGGGAGCAAAGGTCTCTTCGCAGGTGATGGGGAGCGGCTTCGGCACCTCGACGAGCGTCGGCTCGACGAAGAAGCCGGGGCGGTCGAGCTTCCGGCCGCCGTAGAGGACGCGGCCGCCTTCTCCCTTCACCCGCTCCAGGGCCGCCATCATGTTGTCCACGGCGGAGCGGTCGATGAGCGGACCCATGAGCGTGCCGTGCTCCATGGGATCGCCGATCGTGATGGAGCCGTAGGCGCTCACCAGCCGGCGCTTCATCTCGGCGGCGATGCCGCGCTGCAGGAACAGCCGGCGGGTGCTGGTGCAGCGCTGGCCGGCGGTGCCGACGGCGGCGAAGAGCACGGCCCGCAGGGCCAGATCGAGGTCGGCGTCGTCCATCACCAGGATGCCGTTGTTTCCCCCCAGCTCGAGGAGCGAGCGGCCGAAGCGGTCGGCGATCACCTTGCCCACCTCACGGCCCATGCGGCCGGAGCCGGTGGCGGAAATGAGCGGCACGCGATAATCGGCAACCAGGCGCTCGCCGACGCCGGTACGGCCGCCCATCACCAGGTTGAAGATCGGCGGCGCGCCGTTGGCCGCCAGCACCTTTTGCGCGATGCGGGTGACGGCGATGGCGGTGAGCGGCGCCTGGTGGGAGGGCTTCCAGATCGTCGAGTCGCCGGCGACGGCTGCCACCATGGCGTTCCAGGCCCACACGGCGACGGGGAAGTTGAAGGCCGTGACGATACCTACCGGCCCCAGCGGATGCCACTGCTCGTACATCCGGTGGTTCGGGCGCTCGGAGTGCATGGCCAGGCCGTAGAGCTGGCGCGACATGCCGACGGCGAGGTCCGCCATGTCGATCATCTCCTGCACCTCGCCCAGCCCTTCGGAGAGGACCTTGCCCACCTCCAGGCTCACCAGCCGGCCAAGGTCGTCCTTGTGGCGGCGCAGCTCGTCGCCAACCTGGCGCACGACCTCGCCACGGCGGGGCGCCGGCCAGGTGCGCCACTCGTGGAAGGCGCGGACGGAGGCGGCGGCCACCCGTTCGTAATCCTCGGCGGTGGCCAGGCGGACGGCGGCGAGGGGCTCTCCCGTGGCGGGATTGAGCGACTCCACCCGCTCGCCGTGGGTTTGGATCCAGTCGCCGTCGAAAGCGCCCGGATTCTCAGCCTCGACGCAGAGAGCATCGAGAACGGTTGAAAGGTGGTTCAAGGTATCGATAGTCATCGGGAATCTCCTGGAAGGACAAGCGTGCTGCAGGGTAGTAGAGGATATCACTACAATCCCCCACCGATGGCCGGCCTTCTTCCTGCCCTGCTGCTCGCCCTCTTCGGCGCCTGGTGCGGCACCTTCGCCTGGGGAGCCGCGGCGCCGGCGAGCACGGCGGCGGCGGTCCTGCTGGTGGGGACGCTGTCGTGGATCGGCGCTCCCTGGCGCGACCCGCTACGGCTGGGGGCGGCGGGATGGCTGCTGCCCGTGGCGTTGTGGATCGCCGCCGCGGCTTCCCTCTGGGCCTCGCCGGTGCCTCGGGCGGGCCGTGTCGCCGTCGTTTTGTTGCCCGCCTTCTTTGGCCTGCCCTCCGCGATGGCGCGCTGCTGGCGGCGCGAGGTGGAACGGCGGTGGGGCCTGCGCGCGCTGGCCGTGGTGGTGGCCGGTGTGGCCCTCTGGTCTCTCGCCGACTGGTGGTTTCTCGGCTCGCCCCGGCCGGCGATGCCCCTGGGACATCACAACCTGCTTGCCGCCTGGCTGGTGATCCTCCTGCCCCTGGCCGTGCTGTCCGCCCGCGAGCCGGGCCCCTGGCGTCTTGCCGGGCTGGCGGCCGGCAGCTTCGCCCTGCTGGCGGTTCTGGCCAGCCGCTCGCTGGCTGGCTTCGTCGCCCTGGCCCTGATGGCGGTGGTGGGCTTCGCCGGCCGGGCGGGCGAGCGCCAGCGGCGATGGTGGGCCGTCCTTCTCGCGCTGGCGCTCCTCGTCTCGTTCATTCAGCTCCCACGGCTGCTGCGCATCGCGTCCGGCCAGGACCCCTCGGCGCGAGCCCGGTCCGCCTATCTGGAGGCGGGATGGAAGGGTTTCGCTGCCCGTCCCATGCTGGGCTGGGGCCCGGGCTCCGCGGCTTGGACCGCCGCGGCTTTCCTCGATCCAATCCCGGGCGTGAACCCCAGGGGTGAGGCGGTGGGAGAGCTTCACTCCCTGCCGGTGCAGCTCGCCTACGAATTGGGACTCACCGGCCTGCTGCTCTCCTTGGGCCTCCTGGCGTTGTTTTTCATCCGCCGCCTGGGCGAACGCCAGGAAGGCCGGGACCCTGCCCTCCTCGCCGCCGGTCTCCTGGGATTGGGGGGCGGCGCCGTCGCCTCGCTCGGCAGCGGCGCTCTCGCCGTGACCGCTCTCCCGGTCGCCGCCGTGGTGGCGGCCGGTGCGGCCCTGGCGGGGAGCGGGCGGGGCAAGGCGCGGCGCGAGTCGCCGTGGCCGGTGTGGGGGTACGCGGTCGTCGTTCTTTACGCTCTTCTTCCGCTGGAGCGTGCCCACTGGCACTACGATCGGGCCGCCGCCGCGGACATCGCGGCGGACAGCTCAAGAGCCGAAGCCGAGCTGATCGAGGCGATCCGGCTCGACCACGCCTTTCCCCTCTATCCCACGCGGCTCGCCATGCTGTTGAACCGGCGGATCGGGGCCAATCCGGTGGCGTCCGCCGAGCTCGCCCTGCGGGGGGCCGGGAATGGACGTGCCGTGCCCTCTCTCTGGATGGTCGCCGGAATTCTCGGCTATTCGGCGCAGCGGCCCTGGGCCGGCGATGCCTTGGAGACGGCCTGCGGACTTGATCCGTTCAACCCAATTCCTCCTTTCTATCAGATGCTCAATAAACCGGGGGGAGCTGAGGCGGCGGCGTAGATC
>DATIOS010000636.1:0-3395 GCA_035472915.1 Thermoanaerobaculia bacterium | reverse complement strand
GCCGCGCGGTCAACGCCTCCACCCGCCGCCGCACTTCTTCGCGTTCCGCTTCCCAGGACGAAGCCGCCGCCTGGGCCTCGGCGAGCTGCCGCTCCAGATCCTGAACCCGGCCCTGGAGCACCTCGATCTCCTCATCTCCCGAGGCCTCCATCGCCGTACCGGCCAACCGGGTTTCCAGATCCTTTACCGTGTCGCGAAGAGAGCGGTTCTCCTCCCGCAGCTCGCCGAGGTTTTCGACCGCGTCGCGGACCCGGGATTCCAGACCTTCCAGCCAGTCGATCTGCACGGCTATCCCTTCCAGCCAAAGCGACGCTCGAGCTCCCTGTTGAGGGCGCCCTGGCGGACGTTGACCTCCTCCTGGGTGAGCGAGCGCTCGCGAGCGTTGTAATGGAACGAGAGGGTCGTGTTCACCGCCCCTTCGGGCACGCCAGGGCCGCGGTAGCGGTCCTTGAGCTGCCAGGAGACGAGGTCCGGCGGCGCATTCTCCCGGATGGCCCGCTCGATCTCCGCCCACGGCGTCTCCAGGCTGTGGGTGAAGGTGAAGTCGGCCGAGATGCCGGGGAACCGCGACGGCAAAACCACCTGCAGGCTGACGTCGCCGCCCGCCAGCGCCGAAGTGGCGAGCTCCGCCGCGTAGAGCGGATAGCCCTCTTCTTCCGCCACCCGGCCGAACCAGCCGACGACCTGACCGCCCCGCAACAGCTCAGCCGAGTTGCCTGCGAGCAGCCCCGTCAGCTCCGCCGGCCGCGCCTCCAGCCGGACGCCGAAAGCGTCGGCCAGGGCATCGAGGGCGCCCTTGAGATCGAAGAGGTCGAGCTCGACCTCCCGCTCCCAGGGACTGCCCAGCCTGCCCCCGCAGACCAGCCCCACATGCTCCGGCTGGTCGGGAATCCCGCCTTCTGGACGCTCGTAGAAGGCGTTGGCGATCTCGAACATGCGCACGGCGGCCAGGCCGCGTCGCTGGTTGAAGCGGGCGGTATCCACCAGGCTCGGCGCCAGCGACCGGCGCAGCACGGAGAGCTGCTCGGAGATCGGATTGGCGAGGCGGATCGGCTTCGCTTCCGGCCGCAGGCTGGGAAACGCGGCGTCGCGAGCCGGATCGAGGAAGGCGAAGTGAATGGCTTCCGTATAGCCCGACGCCGCGAGCTGCCGGCGAACCCGCTCGCGGCGAATGAGGGTCTCCGCCCGCGGCGCGTCGGCACCCGGAATTCCCGGCAGCGCCGCCGGGATGCGATCCAGACCGAAGACCCGCAATACCTCTTCATAGACGTCCTGCGGATAGACCTCGTGCGGCGGCTCGGGGCGCGGCTGAAAATCGAAGTACCGCCAGGACGGGACCGTGATCCCCCACACGTTGTCACCCGAGCGGTCGACGCCGAAGCCGAGTCCGGTCAGCCAGCGCTCAGAGTCCGCCGGGTCGACCGCAGCTCCCCCGAAGGCGTCCAGCCTCCTGAGATCCAGCCGGCCCTGCCGGGTCCAGGTCTTCGCTGGATCCCGAACGTCCAGCACTCCGGCGAGTACCGTGCCGCCCGCGATCTCGGCGATCAGCAGCGCGGCGCGGCTCACGGCCTCGCCGCAGATCTCCGGATCGGCGCCGCGCTCGAAGCGGTGGCTGGCGTCGGTGTGCATGCCCTGCCGCTTGGCGGTCACCCGCACCCGCTGGCGGTCGAAGTGCGCGCCTTCGATGAAGATGTCGCGCGTCTCCGCCGTGACCTCGCTCTCCAAGCCGCCCATGACGCCGGCCAGGCCTACGGGGCGCTCGGCGTCGGCGATGACCAGGATCTCGGGATCGAGCTCCCGGTCCACGCCGTCCAGGGTGATCAATTTCTCGCCCGCCCGTGCCCGGCGCACGATCAGCCGGCCGCCGGCGAGCTTCGCGAAGTCGTAGGCGTGGAGCGGCTGGCCCAGCTCCCAGAGGATGAAGTTGGTGACGTCCACCACGTTGTTGATGGGCCGCAGGCCGATCGACTCCAGCCGCCGGCGCAACCACTCGGGGCTGGGGCCGATCTTCACCCCGCGCACCAGGCGGGCGCAGAACCGGGGGCAGCCTTCCAGATCCTCGAGCGTCACCCGCGTGGCGTCCGCCGTGCGCTCGGGTTCCTCGGCGGGCGAGGCCGGCGGCCGGCGCAGGGGGACGCCGTAGAGCACCGCGATCTCCCGCGCCAGGCCGAAGTGGTTCATGCAGTCCGGCCGGTTGGTGGTGACCTCGACGTCCAACACCGTGTCGTCGCCTTTCGCCTTCAGCCCCTCGACGTTGAAGCCGGCGGCTGTCAGGCGCTCCTTGAGCTCCTGGGAATGGGCTGGCAGATCGACGTACTGGGCGAGCCAGTCGCAGGAGAATTCCATCAGCCGCGCACCTGCCGCAAGAGCCGCTCGTCGTTGTCGAAGAACAGCCGGATGTTCGGAATGCCATAGCGGTTCATGGCCACGCGGTCGGCTCCCATGCCGAAGGCGAAACCGGAGTAGACGTCCGGGTCGATGCCGCAGTTGTGGAGCACCCGCGGGTCCACCATGCCGCAGCCGAGGATCTCCATCCAGCCGGTGCCGGAGCAGACCTCGCACCCCTGGCCCCGGCAGTTCTGGCAGGTGGCGTCCACCTCGGCCGACGGCTCGGTGAAGGGGAAGAAGCTGGGCCGCATGCGGATCTCCGTCGTGGGTGAGAAGAGCCGGCGCATGAAGGCCAGGATCGTCCCTTTGAGATGGCCGACGGTGATTCCCTCTGCCACCGCCAGCCCTTCCACCTGGTGGAACATGGGCGAGTGACGCAGGTCGTTGTCGTTGCGGAACACCCGGCCGGGGCAGATGACCCGGATGGGCGGCCGGCGCGACAGCATGGTGCGGATCTGCACCGGCGAGGTGTGGGTGCGCAGCAGCAGGCCGCCCTCCACGAAGAAGGTGTCCTGCGTGTCGCGCGCCGGGTGGTCCTTGGGGAAGTTGAGCGCCTCGAAGTTGTGGTACTCGAGCGGTAGGGCAGGTTGTAGCGCCGCGCCAGCTGGCCGCCGGCCATCGCGGCGCGGACATATTCCGGCGTGCCGAATGCCGGCGCCCCGCTCTTCATGTCGACGTTCGAGGTGAAGCCGCCATACATCGCCGGGCAGCCGGGGGCGACCAGCTGGATAAGCGCGATGCCGGCCAGCGCCTCGGCATTCTGCTGGGCGAGCGCGCCGGCGATGGTCGCCGGGCACATCGCGCCGCTCAAGGTGAAGGGCGTCAGCACGACCGGCTGGCCGGCCCGCGCCATCTCCATCAAGCCCTGCAGCATTGGCCCGTCGAGGCGCAGCGGCGAGTTGCTGTTGACGATCGAGAAGACGCTCGGCTCCTTGGCGAGGTGCGCCTTGTCGATGCCGCGGCCGATGCAGATCATTTCGATCGCATCCTCGATCCGCTCGCGTCCC
>DATIOS010000635.1:0-2987 GCA_035472915.1 Thermoanaerobaculia bacterium | reverse complement strand
CTACCCGCTGCCAAGCCCTCGGATCGTCCATGCCGTCTGAGTCGCGTAGCGAAGCCGTGCCGCGAGGAGCCGGATGCGGGAAATCCGCACGTCCGGATCTGTGGGGGGCCCGGTCGGGCAACCGGCCGGGTCTACCCGATTCTCGGAAAAACTCTCTGTGTCCTTGAGAGGGACGCCCTGATCCGGGGCCCAAAGGCTCAGGATGAGCTCGGCTCCGCCAAAGCGATTTTCTGAAGGCGACCTATGGAGACACCTTCGGCCGTCCGAGTCATGGCTTGCGATGCAGTGGACCTCATTCGGGCGGGCCGGCTGTCAGAGAACGTCGCCGCAAGGTTATCCGGGAACGAAAGGCAGCCCCGGAGGAAAGCTGCTCGCCTGGAACGGCGCGTTACGATCTCCGGCTTTCAATTTCTCGGCCGCATTGCGGAAGACGGAGACGAACCAGGAGTAGGCAGAATAAAAAGCCTTCCGAGATGCCTTGCTAAAGGCATGGAGGAGGGGCGCCGGTGACTTCGCGAGCTTTGCAGTACGCTGCTGAGGGTCCATCGCGAGCACCGCCTCCACCCCGATCACACATCGATTGGACTCGCTCCACCGAAGAGCCGGCGCCCAGGAAGCGGGGGCGTCCTAGTGGCAGCGGTGCTATCTGGGCGGGTGCCAGAGAAGACTAACTTCGGCCCGCAGAGAAGAGGGATGCCCTTGACGATAGGATACAGTTTATTGGGAAGCTCCTTACGGAACCAAGACCTCACCTGAGTATTCTTGGAGGGTTAATGGCTCGACTTTGGATATCGCAGGTAATGCTCGCCTACTCGATGATGTTGGCGCTAGTCCTATCTTTCTTTCTTCCGAGCCCAGGCTCGGCGACCGCTGCGGAGCTATTGCTCCAGGTCAGCCTTCTGGTTGTTTCGGGAGCCTGCCTCGTGGCCCTTCTATTACTGACGCGACGCCCAGATATCGGATGGCGGATCGCTGGCGTGGTGGGCCTCTTCGGCGTCCTCATGCTCTGCCTGCGTGGTTGGCGTTGCTTCTACTTCTCCGCAGCGGTGGCCCTCAGCAGGCGGCCAGCGCCCTTGTAATTCTCAGCCTGTGGATCGCGTTGGTAGTCGCAGTGGCTTGTTCCCTGAGGCGCGGGCCTAAGAGCTTGGCCTAAGACTTACCGGCGGCGGCGGATGACTTACCGGCAACTCCACGTCACCCGCTGACGGCGAGCGGCCTTCACCTTTTCACGCGCCGTATCAGCTCCCGGATCGCCCGCTCCCGGACCGGGTCCGTGAGGCGATCCTGCTCCGCGGCGGACGACGAAGCCGCGCCACAGGAGACGTCGTCGTCAGGGAAGCTCCCGTCGACCAGGAACGCCGTGCCGATGTCGTTGGCGCAGAGGTTCGGGGTCGCGGCATAGACCGTATGCCCGCCTTGGTCGACGCTGATGAGGCGCGCTCGCGGACCCAGAGCGGCGCGCAGGCCAAGCGCTCCCGCGTAGGGAGTGGCGGGATCGCGACGGTTTTGGAGCATAAGGATGTTGGATGGGCCGAGCGCCGTGATCGGCACGGGGGGCTCGACAGGCTGGATCTGCCAGAAGGCGCAGGGCCAGATGTTGGAGCCGAGCGCTCCAAATAGAGGATAGCGCTTGCTGTCGTCGGCGAATCCGCGCTTGTAGTCCGCGACGGAGCGGGACCAGGCGACGTCGTCGCACAGGATGGCAAGACCCGAAGCGACGTCGTTGTCGGGCGGCCCGTCGTCCAGCGCGGCGCGGGGCTTGAGGGCCTCGAAGGCCAGCAGCAAGTCGCTCCCTGCGGCGTCGGTGTCCTTCGTGCCATTCACGAGCTTCAAGAATTCTGCCAGGTCGGGGAACAAGCCGTCGGAATAAAGCTCGCTGAAGACCAACTCCTGAAAGAGCGGCCCGTTGATGACAAACCCGCTCGAGAGGTGGATCGGGTGGCTTTGGAGACGGTGGAGGAGACGGAGATAGAAATTCTGGACCGCGGTGGGCGTTTTGCCGAAATGGTAGGTGTTGTTGTTGGCGGCCGCGAAGCTCGCGAAGTCGGGAAAGCGGAGGGTGCCTCCCGATCCCCAGGCGCGGAACTGCTGGCGCCAGACCCAGTCGGGGCTGACCGAGCTGTCCAGGATGATGCGGTCGGTCTGATCGGGAAACAGCGCGGCATAGACGGCGCCGAGGTAGGTGCCGTAGGAATACCCAAGGTAGGAGATCTTCGCCTCTCCCAACGCTTGGCGGATCTGATCCATGTCACGGGCCGTGTTGGCAGTGGTGACGAACGGCAACACGTCGCCCGCGGCGCTCGCACAGGCGTTGGCGACGTTGCGCATGAGCGCCGTCGTGGCGGGGAAGCCGCCGGGCTGCTGCAGCGGAACGTACGCCTGAAACGCCTCGTCGTCGGATAGGCCGCAGGTTATCGGCGTGCTGGTGCCGACGAAGCGGGGATCGAAACCGATCAGGTCGTAGCGGTCGAGCACGCTCTGGGGAAGAAGGGCGGCGAGCAGGTGGGGGAGATCGAGCCCCGGACCGCCCGGGCCGCCGGGGTTGAGGAGGAGCACGCCGCGGCGGCTGGCCGGATTGGCGGCGCGCACGCGCGAGACGGCGACCGCGATCTTTCTCCCGTTCGGGTCGCCGTAGTCGAGAGGGAGCTGAAGGGTGGCACACTGCTGGCCGGCTTCGGGGAGCCCATCCTCCGAAGGCGGACAGGCGCCAAACTGGAGCACCGCCGCCTGGGCGCCGCCCGGCGCGGCGAAGGGTGCGAGGGAAACCACGACGACGAGCAGGGCAAGCATGGCCTTTCCGGGCATCGGGCTCTCCTTGTTACAGATGGAAGTCTTTACCGCACGGCGGCGGCTTTCTGTGGCAGCCGTGCCTTGATCCAGCCGTCCACGCGCTTCTCCAGCAGGTCGAGCGGCAGCGCTCCACCGTCCAGAATTTCGTCATGGAACGCCTTGATGTCGAAATGGGCCCCGAGCTGCGTTTTCGCGCG
>DATIOS010000634.1:0-2691 GCA_035472915.1 Thermoanaerobaculia bacterium | reverse complement strand
AGGAAACATTCATTGGGATCTATACGGGCATGGGCTCGTTCCGGGGTGACGCCGGATTCGAGACCTGGATGTGGAAGATCGCCAACAACGCCTGGCGCAAACGGCGGCGCTGGCGGGCGGCGGACAAGCGGGCGGCCGAGGAGGTGCCTCTGGACGAGATCGAGGATTTGTCGTCAGAGCCTCGAGAGGGACTGGCCCAGGAGGCTTCCCCCGATCCGGGAAGGGCGGCGCTCGACCGCGAGCGCTCGCGGCTGCTCCGCGATGCCATCGAGGGGCTTCCGGAGCAAATGCGCAAGTGTCTTATGCTGCGCGTTTACCAAGACCTCAAGTATCGGGAGATCGCGGTCGTCGTCCGGCTATCGATCGAGACCGTAAAGGCGCACCTTTTCGCCGCACGCAAGAAGCTACAGCAGGAGCTGGGGGACTACTTTCATGAAGCGCTCGACAGGATCGCAGACCAGTGACTGACCCGGCGGCAGAGATCAAGGCGGTCGTGGCCGAGCTGGCGACGGCCCGGGGCGCAGGCTCCCACCTGACGGAAGACGAGATTGCGGCCTATCACGCGGGAACCTTGCCGCCGGACCAGGAGGCGCGAGCGCAGGACCATCTGCTGGCCTGCCCGGTGTGCACGGACCTTCTTCTCGGTTTGGAGGAGCTGGCTGGAGAAGGCGATCCCGTCCCTCCGGGGGATGTGGCGGCGGCCTGGCAGCAGATGAGAGCGCTGCTTCCCCTGCCCGCCAAGGAGCCAGCTGCTGCCCTGCCGGCGCCGCTTCCTTTCCCCACCGCCCGGCGGACCGCGGTGCCGGCCTGGTTCGGCGCCCTCGCGGCCTCGCTGCTGGTGGTCGTCGTGGGCCTCAGTCTCTACACGGCCAGCCTGCGGCGGACGGTGAACGAGCTCAGCAGCCCCCAAGCCAATGCGCCGATTGTCGACCTCTTTCCCGAGCCTCTCCGGGGCGGTAAGGACGAAGTGGCGACGCTGGCGACGGACGCCCGGGTCTTCCTTCTGGTCCTCAACCCCACGGATTCGCGGACGTTCCCGCGATACGAGCTCGAAATCGCCCGGAGCGGCGGCGCGGTCGTCTGGCGCGGAGACCTGAAACGTAACGACGTTGGCTCCTTCACGCTCAGCCTGCCGCGCAGCGTGGTGGGCCAAGGGGAGTACCGGCTCCACTTGTGGGGAGACGGAGCGGCGGGACGCGAGGTGCTTGGCGAGTACGGATTGATGATCGCGGTGCCGACCCCGAGGAAATGACTCCTACCCCAAATATCAACAGGGTGGCATATAGAAAGATCGATGTTGTCTTCTTCGGAACTGCTTGGCGTTGTTGACTTGCCCCAAAGGGTCGCGTAGCCTCTTTACAAAGAGCTCAGGGCAACAGTCCTTCACCTTCCCCAGCGCCGCTGGGCACGGTACCCAAGTCTATAAAGATCTTCCAATCTCCTGCATTCCGAAAGGATGACTCCATGCGCAAGCAGTCGGAAACCGAGAAGACGACAGTCCGCCCCGTCCTCGCCCATCTTTCTCCCAGAGAGCTTCGGAAAGCCCGTGGAGGCGAGGGCGATCCGGGTGCCGTGGACAGCAGCGGTCAAGCCCACCTACCACCGCCTCCACCTTCCCGATAAGCGGCGCGCTTGCCTCTCCGGCACATCCTTCGTCCTGATCTTTCTCTGGGTCGTGGCCTGCCGTGCTCCGGCGTCCACCCTCACGCCACCCGCCGCCGTCCCCGCGGGCGAGCGCTCCCTCCCTCTGACTCCCAACACCGCCATGGAGGCCGCTCTGAAGGGCGGCGAGTCTCACTGGTACCGTATCGATTTGCCTCCCGGTCAATTTGCCGATATCGCGGTTGAGCAGCGCGGCGAGGACGTGGCTTTGCGGCTCGTTGGGCCGGACGGCCGTGTCTTTCCGGAAGTCGACAGCCCGAACGGCAAGCTAGGCATTGAGCCGCTGCCCCTCCTGGGTACGTCGGGTCCCTTCAAGTTGGAGATCCGCGCCAACGAGCCACCTGCCCCGGGCGGGCACTACGTCATCCACGTCGGTGCCGTGCGGCCGGCCACCCGGAAGGACCGCGCCCTGGTCGCTGCCGAGCGGGATTTCACCGTCGCCGAGAATTTGCGTAGAAAGGGGACCAGCGAATTCCTCCGCCCGGCGAAAGCTGGGGCCATGCAGGCGGTCTCGCGATTCAAGGCTCTCGGGGTCGCGGGCAGAGAGGCTGAGGCCCTTTACGCACTCGGACGGATCTGCGACGCTCTGGGCGAAACCGAGGCGGCTCGCAAAGCCTTTCAGGAGGCCCGTCATCGTTTCCGCACCCTCGGCGACCGTCCTGCCGAAGGCCGGGTCCTCAACAGCCTGGCCGCGGACTATTTCGCTCTTGGACTTCCCCAGGAAGCCCTGGCCTACGGCCGTGACGCGCTCGTCCTCCACCGGGCGATAGGCGACGCGCGCGGCGAAGCCGCCGCCCTCAACAACCTTGGAAAATGGCTGGCAGCCCGAGGGAGCAGCGAGGAAGCCCTCGCGGCCTTCGATCAGGCCCTGGTTCTGTGGCGGCGGCTGGGTCTCAAGCACTACGAAGGCAAAACGCTCCTCAACCAGGCTCGCGTCTTCGCCATGCTTGGCGCCATCGAGCGTCGCCGCGCTCGAGCTGCTGTCCGAGACGCGCCAGCGCGTCGCCCGGCATCACGTCAGCCGGGTCC